>NZ_JAVRCL010000008.1:0-195517 GCF_034530775.1 Nostoc sp. DedSLP04
AATTTCAGTTATTTACTACTTGCTTATGTCGGAAAGTGACAGAAGAGGGATATTTAACTGAGGTTATCTAAAAATTTATGCAACGCTGTTACTCAGTTGTAGACATAGCCCAACTGAGGCATCGTATTTCTAGGTTATCCCTTCAACAGCAGATTTATTGATTTAGTATGATTGAATCTAATTTGTCTATTCGGGTTTACCGAACAGACAAATTAGAGTAAACCGTAAAAATTTTTCTATCTAATTTGGTGCGGCAATCATCAATTAGTTGGTGTCAAAAACCGAATTTACAGCAGCTTTAACTCTACATAATATGAATATGTAAGCACAAGGTGAAGTGCAAAATTTATTAAACAATCCTAACTAAGACGAGGAAAAGTTATGACACTAGTTCGTTGGAATCCTTGGAGAGAAACTGACACTCTACAACACCAAATAAATAGTTTATTTGAAGATACCACACTACCATCTGCATTGTTTGACAAAAGCTTAAGTAAAGTTCCTGCTGCTGAAATTCAAGAAACTGAAGATGCGATTCATCTGAAGATAGAACTGCCAGGAATAGAAGCTAAAGACCTGGATGTGCAAGTCACAGAAAATGCTGTTTACGTTAGCGGTGAGCGGAAATCCGAAACGAAAACAGAGGAAAAAGGTGTTACCAGAAGTGAGTTTCATTACGGTAAATTTCAACGCGTAATTCCTCTATCGGCTCGGATTAAAAATACTGACGTTACGGCAGATTATAAAGATGGCATCTTGAATCTGATACTGCCTAAAACTGAGCAAGAAAAGAACAAAGTCGTCAAGGTGAATTTGGAACAATCTGCTAACTAATGGTTTGCTTGCGATGTCTACGATGGGCTACGCCTACGCACTACTTTACCTGCAATGATTGATTGAAATAGTTAAGAGCTTGGTCATGCGAGTGACCGAGCTTTTTTCTAAGCAATTTAGCGTTGATAAAAAAGTACTAAAGACTTTCAATATTTTTAAGTACCTCTGCGGCTGACTGATATCGTTGAGTGAAATCGAAATGTACCATTTTATTTAAAATCATCACTAACTCGTCTGTAGCGTCAGTTAATTCGCGCCAATGTTGCCAAATTTGTTGATTAGCATCAGCTTGGCTTTGGATAATTATTTCACCAGTATTTGTATCTCTACGAAATTCTCTAGGTTCTACCCCAGTTAAGCCTTGTATTCCCATAATTCCCAAGGCATAAATATCGCTGTTGAGTTTTGGCAACCCGCTCATTTGTTCAGAAGGTGCATAATTAGGAGTACCAATTGAAATTGTCTGAGCTTCTTGCTGCTGGGGTTGAATCTGCTTAACAGCGCCAAAGTCAATTAAAACAATGTGCCGGTCTGATTCTCGCCTAATTAAGTTACTAGGTTTGATATCTCGATGGATTACACCATAGCTATGAACAAAAACCAGCACGTTTAAAACTTCTTTGAATATCTCCACAACCTCAGCTTGTTTTAGTCGCTTTCCAGTAGCTAACTCTTTATCCATAGCGTGACCTCGAACAAATTCTTGCACTAAAGAAAATTGCCGATTTTCTTCAAAAAAAGCTAGCAGTTGAGGAATTTGTGGGTGCTTACCCAAAGTTTCTAAAATTTCTGCTTCAGCATTGAATAGGCGTCTGACAACATTTAAATATTCTGCATCTTGGCGAGGAGGTCGCAACTGTTTAACCACACACTGCGGATTACCAGGACGCTGGATATCGTCAGCTAAATAAGTATTGCTAAATCCGCCAGAACCTAAGGGTTGAGTAATTTTGTAGCGGTTATTTAGTACCGTGCCTATTGCAATTTCTTGCCCAATAGAATCAACAATTACGGTTAGCGCTTCATTTGAGGCGTTGCCGCGCTGCCGTAAAAGACCTTGCAATTCTAGAATTAATTGTTGGTGTTCTTGAACCCTTTGGGTAATTTCTTTTTGCTCTTGCTTGGTTTGATAAGCACTATAGGCAAGAACACTCCCGGCAGTAAATACTAACCCCAACGCCGGAGGTATGACTGGAAACCATCCAGCTTGGTTAAAAATGACAAAATTGGCTCCAAATAATACTGCCAGAGCTGTTACTGCTGCCAATCCTAAGCCTAGCGGATGTTGAATCCGCCATACCAGCAACCCACCAACTACAGTCCATCCCCATATCCAAAGGACTTTACTCCACTCAGGTAAAAACCAAAATAGAGGTTGTTTGTTCAGAACAGCACTGAGAATTTGACTAACGCTGTGGGCATGAATTTCAATTCCAGCCATTTTGCCAGAATTATCTGACTTACCGCTAGCAAAGGGCGTATTAAAAATATCATTTAAACTATTGGCTGTTGAACCAATCAAAACGATGCGGTCTTTCACCAAGTCTGGTTTAATTTGATTTGCAAGTACTTCTGTAATAGTTACCTGCTGGGCAACCTGATGACCAGAACGGTAATTAAGCAGGATTTGGTAGCCATTGGTATCTGCTTTTTCATAGCCGCCAGCGTTACTTTGCAGGGGTTTAAATACAGTATTACGTAGTTGTAGTTCCTTTTTGGGGGTAAATTCTAGTTGGATGCCTCCAACTTCTAAATATTTGAGCGCTAGTTGTAAGCTAAAAGAATAGGTACTTTGACAAGAATCGGACTCCTCTGCACTTACCAATAATAAATTGCGGCGAATTGTAGCGTCAGTATCTTCTACGACATCATTAAATCCTACTCGCTCTGCTTCAACGCCTTTTGGGGGCGCTACTCCCGGATTGTTAGAACCCGCATGTTTGCAAATAGGAATGATTATATCGCTCTGTTGGAGACGTTGCAGTAGCTTGTCATGACCAGGCGGTACTGGTAAGTCACGAAAAATATCTAGACCAATGACTCGCGGTTGATATTCTTCAAGTTTGCCTAATAGTCGGTCTAGAAGTTCGCTAGACAAGGGCCAATTCCATTTTTGGATATCTTTTTCACTTAAAGCAACAATCAACAAACGAGTGTCTGGGCCTGGGTCGGCACGTAATTGCATCATTTGGTCGTAGACTTTCATTTCTAGAGGCTCGAAAACCCCCAGTTTTTGAATTCCTACTAACAGAAGTGTTGCGATCGCACTTGAAACAATAACTGGCTGTCTAAATAAACTTTTAAAACTTACAACCATTTTTGCAATCGATTTTACTTTAAAATATACGTATATTTTGAGATTATTTTTTAATATCGAAATTATTCTACGCAATTTGCAACTTTTCAAAAAATATAGTCATCATATTTTACTTGTAAACCTCAACAGACTCAAATCCCCGACAACTTTTACGAAGTCGGGGATATTTTTGTTCATAACTCATTTATAATTGTTATATGTGTTTCAGATAATGCACAATCGCCTCTGCCGTTGCCAAATTAGTAGCCAATAAAACTTGATTAATAGTGCATAATCTTAACAGTGCTTCTTCATTTGCTTGACCAGGCTGAGGTTGCAGCAAATCTCGCAAGAAAATAACTGCTACAATTTCTCCGGCTCCAACCAATGAAGCAATTGTTTGATATCCTCCAGAAGTTGGTGCGGGGGTTTGTTGACTAATAGTTATCCCTGCCTGCTGATGTAAAAGTTCACTAACAGATGGCCAGGTAATTGTAAAACTCTGCGAGAAAAATTCCTGATGTTCCAAAACCAACTCAGCAAGTTCTGATTTCTTGCTTTCATGAGCAATCAGTACTATATTTCTTTCAATGATTGCTTGAGGAGGCTCACTAACATTTGTTTCTTCTGGAGTTTCATCAAAACGATCTTCTTCTACTTGCGGAATTTCTTCAATAGTTTGACTTATGCTCTCAGTAGCTCCACTTTCTGTTGTTTCCAAAGATGGAATATCAGTTGAGTCAGAAATGTTACTTATTTGTGCAGCAACACCATCAACATATACACTAACTTCTTCAGCACTTGCATTATTCAAATCAATGTATTGATTGCTTAAAACTTCCGCAACGGCATCATCAGGTGCAGTTGATGCTTCAGAAACTTCGCTTATGGTTTCATCCGCCGCAGAAGTAGGTTCTAATTCGTCAACATCTGCGCTGTCTGCTGCTGTAACTGACCTATCCCAATCTATTGCTTCATCAATGATATCCCGTGTAACTTGGCTCTGCTCCTCTACTGCTTGTGGCTGAATCTCTTCGTTTTTAACAACTTTACTGGTTTCTTCTGCGACTGGCGTATCCAAATTCACTACTTCATCGTGAGTAGTTTCATCAATGATATCCCGTGTAACTTGGCTCTGCTCCTCTGCTGCTTGTGGCTGAATCTCTTCGTTTTCAACAACTTCACTGGTTTCTTCTACTACTGGCGTATCCAAATTCACTACTTCATCGTGAGTAGTTTCAGGAATGTCACTCTCCTCCTCAGATACATGGTGGAAAATATCGCGCGGCTGGACGGAGGTAACTTCTGCTGCTAGTGCTGCCTCCAACTCTGCATTTTCATTGTAGGTAGTTTCTGGAGTGGCGCTTTGTACAGGAACTTCGTTGAAAATATCACGTGGCTGTACGATGGTAACTTCTGCTGCTAGTGCTGCCTCTAACTCTGCATCCTCGTCATAGGTAGTGTCTGGAGTAGCACTTATATCACGCTGTTGTACGAAAGTAGATTCTGTTGCCAGTGCTGGTTCAAAATCTACAGCCTCATCGTGGCTAGCTTCTGGAAGAATACTTTCCTCTTCAGGAGTTTCAATGATGTTTTCAGGTGCAGCTATGGCGTTATCAGGTTCAGTCAAAGAAACTTCTGAGGTTTCGCTGACTTCTGGAACTTCAACTTTTTCACTATCGGCGCTGACTTCTGGCGTAACTAATGTTCGCAAATCCACAATATCATCACGAACATCGTGTGGAACTTCGCTAACTGCTTCTGGTGGCTGAATGATGTTTTCAGGGGCGATTCTCTCAACAACCGGAATGATATCATCAGGTTGAGTAGCAACGACTTCCTTAATTTCGCTGATTTCTGGGGAAGGAGGTGTTTCTACTTCGGGACTAATTGGCGGTGGAACTTCGCTAACTACCTCTGGGGCTGGATTAACAACATTGGCAGCGCTGACATTTTCAGGCGATCGCGATCGAGAAAACAGTGAAGGATCTATAATCCTAAAGACTGTCTCTGGTTGCTCATAAACGGGAGCAACTGCCTCCAAAATCAAAACATAATCTGCAATCCGAATAATATCTCCATCACTCAAAGAATATGGTCGATCTTTTTCAGCCTGTTTCCCATTAACTATTGAGCCATTTCTACTACCAAGGTCAGAGAAGTAGTAATTTCCACTTTTAACAAAAAACTTAGCATGTACCCGACTGATATCAGGGCTGTCTAGGATTAAATCAGAATCAGGAGAACGGCCTATCAGCCATTCTCCTCTCGTTGGAGTTTCTGTGGTAAGGTCAACTTCATTGACTTCACTTAAATTTGGTGAGTAGCTAACTTTTACTTTCATATTAATTTTTGGTTAATTTTATTGATTTCTGCCACCCAGCGCTGACGGGTAGTGTGTTCTAAATTTAAAATATCATCTTGTGACCAGTGGAAATGATAAGCAATAAAAGCTACCTCCTCATATAAAGTATCAGAGGGGTAGCTTACGACTCCCCCGCTAGTTCTAGCTCCACTGAAAATTGAGTATTGCAGTGGGGACATTGTGTCGGAATGTGTACATTGCCTTGTTGATTGATTCGATTGTAAAATTCTCGGAGATAGGCAATGTCATGTAGGAGAAGTCCTTCGAGTAAATCAGGACTAACAGAATTGAAACTGCCCAAGCGAGTAATGACTCGTGCAAGCATTACTAATACGCCGTAAGCCGGATTTTCTTGAACTTTGCGTTCTTGTTGCACCAAAATTTCATCTTTGGCGGTGGCTAAACGCATCACCCCATGACGATGTACTCGTTGTTCGCCATCACTCAATCCTCTAGGAAGAGTGAAAGCAAATTCTGTGCAGAGAGTATCCTTTTTACGGCGCATAAGTTATTGAATATGGGCATTGGGTATAAGTCTCTGACTGGTTCCTAGCCTTCAGGCTGGGAATCCATTCTGGGAGGCTCCGCCTCCTCTTTGTTGATAAGAGGTAGAACCTCTGGGAATACATTCCCAGCCTGAAGGCTGGGAACGAGGCTAATGAGTCTTTGAACTCCTTTAATGAGTCTTTGATACTCATTAATGAGGCTTTGAACTCCTTTAATGAGCCTTTGATACTCATTAATGAGCCTTCGATACTCATTAATGAGGCTTTGAACTCCTTTAATGAGTCTTTGATACTCATTAATGAGTCTTTGAACTCCTTTAATGAGCCTTTGATACTTGCAGACGTAGCTTGGAACTTTTCCCCCTGCCCCCTGCTCCCCACTCCCAATGCCCCATGCCCCATGCCCCATGCCCCATGCCCAATTCAATTATGAAGAAGTGCTTCGGGAGAATTTACTGTATCTTCCGGTATGGAAGTTTCGCCTTCCAAGCCATTGATTCGACGGTAAAAATCTTGGAGATAATTTAAATCTTGGGAAAAAAAGTTTTCCACGATTGCAGGAGTAACTTCTGATAAAGCACCCAAACAGGTAATCACTCGCGACAAGATAATAATTGTGGCATAAACGGGATTTGCTTTAACGCGGGGGTCACGCAAGGGTGCAATTTCGTCTATCGCCGTTGATAACCGCATTACACCTTTGCGGTGGAGGTTGCCTTCAGAGTCTAGATACCCCTTTGGCAGTGTAAATTCAAACTCTGTGGGAAACATAATTCTCCTAATTATTTCACGCGTTTAAATTCCTCAAAAGCAACCTCCACCTCCTCAATTTCGATGTCATGGCTGCGGGCGTTGACATCAGCAATCTTGTAACTTGCAGGCCATGCACCGGCTAATTCAAATCTAGCCACTTCTTGATTTGCCTGATTATAAATAGACAAAGCAACAAGTCTACGTTGCTGTGACCAATTACCCTTTTCGACTTTTTCAAACCACTTCCAAAAATCCATAGAGTTAGTGGTACCTCTACGCAGAATGAGATTACCACTCTTGGAATTGCTAGGAAGCTTGGTTCTTACTACCTGACCTTTTGATTGCCCTTTTGTACCCCAGGTTTGAGAAGTGACTTCAGTAATTTCAATAACCTCTTGTGTTCTTTTAAAACCTTGACACTCCAAAAAGAAACAATTGGCATCGTTTTGACCTTCTAATGTCAGTTCTAAATAGAACCGATGGGCTGTCAAAACTTCTGGAATTCGGCTTGCGGATTGTACCACTGTTAAATAATTCGTAATTCGTAATTCGTAATTCGTAATTACGTTTTGTGACGGAGATTTAGCGCAAAGTGCGGTCTTCTCCCAAGGGGAGACGCTAAAAGCGATGGGGTCTCCCCAAGAGGAGCAACTTTGCAAAACAGACTCCGACACAAAGCGTTCTGCCTGTAGAGGCTATGCAACTTAAACTCCCAAACCTTAATTACTGCATAAGCTAATTATTTGATTCGTTTAATTCCTTCGTGAACCAATTCAACAGTCTCATTTGCCATATCACCACCAGAGGCTGTTAAGGTAGGCCCGGTGTATTTACAGGGATAACAATTGACAATGTTCCACCGTGCTTTTTCTGAGCCTTGTTGGTCGTAAGCAACCACCGAACCAGTCTTACGATTCTGTGCCCATTTCCGAGGGTCTCCCATGTCTTCGTTACAGTCTTGATACCATTTATAAAGGTCTATATCATCAGTGGCGATGACTTTTACTGTAATGTTGGTAAATTTAACAACAGTTGGTGTAGCTTGACGCATTAGTTTAGCGCCTTTAGATGAACCGTGAACTTCTTGCGCTGGTGTATTTTCAACGCCTAGTCCGCTAATTTCTTTGATAAATTTATCAGTAATTCCGTCAGCCTCGAAGTAAAATTTACAAGAGGTTAAAAATTCGCCTGCCATACTTTTAGACTCCTTTGTGTGTAATTAATTTTGAAATGGGGAACAAGAATTTTAGATTTTAGATATTGGATTTTAGATTGAAATTTAATCCAAAATCCGCAATCCAAAATCCAAAATTGAATTGCCCTATTCGCTATCTTCAATGCCATTCCATTGGCTGATACGGAAAACAACAAATTCCGCAGGTCTTACGGGACAAACTCCGACTTCAATATATAAACGTCCTAAAATTCTGGTTTCTGGTGGGTTCAATTCTTCGTCGCACTTGACATAGAATGCTTGGGCTGGAGATGCCCCAAATAATGCACCTTCACGCCAGATGCGCTCTAAGAAGTTACTGACGGTACGGGTTACACGCGCCCATAAATCTTGGTCGTTCGGTTCAAAAACTACCCACTGAGTCCCCAATTCTAGGGATTTTTCGATATAACTAATTAATCTACGCACACTGATGTAACGCCACTCTGTTTTATCTGGCTCAACTAGAGTGCGTGCGCCCCAAATGCGGATACCTCGATTGGGGAAGCTGCGAATACAATTTATCCCCAAGGGATTTAATAGTTCTTGTTCGCGGAAGTTTGTGTCATAGCCCAAACCAATTACGCCTCTGGGAACTTCATTTGCAGGGGCTTTGTAAACTCCTCTGGTTTCGTCGGTGCGGGCCCAAACACCCATCACATGGCCACAAGGAGGTACTAAAATTGGATTACCGCGATCGCGTGGATTGGGTACTTTAATCCAAGGATAATAAAGGGCTGCAAACATCGAACGACGGTTAAATCTATTCAACCACTCCACTACTTGTTGCGGTTTGACGGCATCCGGTGGCGCATCAAGTACAACCATCCGGTTGGGCGGGTTGGGAATATCGCCACTGGCAGAACCCTCGCACATACTAATCATCAGTTCGATGATGCCGTGGACTTGATCTAAATTAAGTATCTGCTCTTGATAAGCCCGCATCACATCAGGACAGGCCAGCATTGTGATTTCATCAACTTCAAAGATACCGCGTACCCCGGTGCGATCGTCTCGAACCCCTTCTAAATTTTGCGAAAATCTATCGGGTGTGGCAGCAACAATGGGTGGCGCTAGTTCATATTGACCATTGACCGGACGACGAGCTAAAGGCTGTCCACTTTGAGTTATGTCTTCTACGGTGATGTACATCGAATTTCTCAATGCCGTCACCGCATAAGTCGCTGCTTGAGCAGCAGGTTCGCGGTTCATTGTCAAGTTCTCGTATTCCTCTAGAAGCTCATCTCCCCGACGAATTTGGATGGTGAAATACTCGCCCGTATTTGGAGGTGCTTCTCCTTCAGTACCTTCAGGTAGGGCACGCGGTGAACCATCAATAATTACAAGATTTACTAATCCGCCTGATGCTTGTTCAGCACGCAAAGTAAAGCGGAGGGCTGGACGATTACCTCTAGAGTTGATTCTGAGGGTAGCCGGTTCTGGAGTTGCGGGTCTGGGTGCGTTTGGTAACTGAGTCCCAATGCTTGTTACCCAGCAGCGACCGCCACCATTCATAAAGTAGCCGTAGACTGAAAAGGGTAAATAGGCGTTGAAGTCGGTGAAGCCATCAGAGTTGAGACGGGCAAAGTAGTTTAAGTATTGCGTCCAAGTGGTTACTAGCATGGGCTTGTATAACTCAGCCCCACCGCGAACGTCTTCTGTAAAGCCTACAAATCCGGCAACTGCTGTGCTAACACCTTCAATTGGTCGGCTACCCCGGTCAATTTCTTCGATGTAAACACCAGGAGCAAAGTAATCAAGTCTAGCCATGAAAGTCTCTCCAAGTCAGTAAAAATCTAATTATTCAGGAGTTAGAAATATTTCTTTGAAAGTATTACTTTGGTTATCTACCAATGCATTGACGTTTTGAGGTAAATAGCCCGGATGATTCAGAGTCAAAACATAATTACCTAAATGAAGGTCTTCAAAAAAGAACAGCCCTTCTTTAGTGGTTAATATGGATTTTTCAGTTCCCCTCACAGCCACTTCTGTCGCTACCAACGGCAGATTTGTCACCGCACTTTTGACAATACCTGCGATCGCAACTCGTCTGGTTAATACTAAACTGTCACTATCGCGAGACAATTGATTTCGCAAATTGAAAATTCGCTCCCAAACCAAAGGCACTGGAGTCGGTTGTGGCTCGAAGGGTATTGTAACTGTCAAATATAAGGCTGAACGCAATGGCACACTGAGAGCGCTCCATAAAGAGCCAATCTCAATTGGCGGCTCTAGGGCAACTGTCATGTTCAAATTACCATAGCCCCGTAATTCAGGAACCAAAAACTCCTCTTCCAAGGTGCGATGGCGCAACAGCACAGTCAATGCCTCACTAATAAAGTGATGCTCACCTAAAGCTGTTCTATCCCAGGCTGTTAATAGCAGCGAAACATCAAACCAAGCTGGTGCCCAATTTACAGTGGCAGGTTGTAGAGCGCGTGTTAGCTTGCGTTCTACTTGCCTGCCAGAATGTTGTACCTGCTTACTCTCACGTATATCAAAAATATATAAATTGAGAGTCGGGCCTGCTCCCTCTTCCCTACGATTACCAGGATGGCTAAAGTCAATTTGCTCTGTACTGGTAAGTGAGGTTCCTCCAGCGAGAATTTCGGCTAAAGTTTGAAGAACGAAGATAAGCATGAAGGTGTGCTGCTGGTAGCTAATCCAGATGCATCTACAGTATATGTATCGGGCTTCTAAAGTTAATTAGACTTTTGTCGATATTTTTTAAATCGGGTATTTGGTCAAGAATCCGTAAAGCAGCAACTTCAGTTTGTAGATTAATCTGGAGCAGTCCTTAATTGGACGCACTACATTTTTTCTTGTGGGTGGGTTGAAAAGCATTGGTGTCAAGTTAAGGCAGAAGCCCAAATGTCAAAGGTATATTCATCGAATTCGGGGTGTCGTTTATTAAATTTGGGCAGTCGTTTATCGAATTCGGGCAGCCGTTTATTGAATTCGGGCAGCCATTTATTGAATTCGGGCAGTCGTTCATCGAATTTGGGGTGTTGTTTATTGAATTCGGGCAGCCGTTTATTGAATTCGGGCAGCCGTTTATTGAATTCAGGCAGCCGATTATTATTTTTGTTCAATTTTAATTTGAGGAGGATAAAACCTAAAGACAAAAAGACTTTTCATCCAGTCCCCAGCGATGCACTGAGCTTGCCGAAGTGTCCCTAGCTATACTAATTGACCCCAGTGATTTTATCTTAACTTGAGACTAATGGCTGAAAAGACATCCTAAGTAGTCTATTAAGCTAACGAAAGCTTAGGTAAGTAGTAAGCATTTCAGTGCTTAACATCAGGACTAAAGTCCTTACTACAAACTTCTTTACACAGCAAAGTTAGTTTGATATACGTGTAAATACAAACCTTAATAATTATTTGGATGAATTATCCCAAAAGATAACTTAACAAAAAAATAAACATTGCTGAGACTGCATAATTTTATACTGGTCAGCAGAAGAGTAAAAACATTTGGTTGCAAAAAGCGAGTGAAGCTATGACACTAGGCTTTTCTGTACAAAAACTAGACAATGGCTCTAATTATTTGACTTCCTCAGATATTCAGAGTTTTTGTCAGCTTGAGTCTGAGCAATTAACTAGTCAATATCCAATTTTATTTGCTCGGATTGTCTATCACGATCCATTATTGAAAACTAATCAAGAAGTTATAAATTATGGTCAAGACCAAACTCCTTTTTCTCCAAAAACTTTAGCTTATTTGCGTTCGGAAGCATGGCTGACAGATTTTCCGCCTGTTTTGAATTTACATGAATTTAAGCTTAAGGACTTTTCATCTATTTCTTACATTTGCCCCATATCTTATAGAAATCAGAAAATTGAATATATTCAAATCATTACTCATGAACCTCTCTCACCGAGTTTACAACTATATGTAAAACGCTCTGCTATGCTGCTGAGTAAGTATGTAGATATTTCCTTGGACTATGGCAGACAAAAAACTGAAATTCAACTTTTAGAAGATATCTTACATAGAGTCGGTCATCAATTGCGTAACTCTTTAGGACTTATAGGATTGTATGCACATAATTTATGCTTAGGTTTAGAGGATAGCCCTTGGCAAGAGCAAGCAACAATCATCGGCGAAAGTATACAAGACTTAGATACTAATTTAAATGAATTGATTGATTGCGGTCAAAGTGCAAAATTAAGAGTAAAACTTCAAGATTTAAGAAGTTTAGTGGTTGAAAGTATCACAAATTTACAACCTCTAATTAATCAGAAAAAACTTAAAATATTAATTCCCGATACATCGACAATACTGAAGATAGACAAATTACAAATGAAACAAGTTTTTGATAATATCCTCAGTAATGCCGTTCATTTCAGCCCTCATTCAGGAACTATTACCTGTAGCTGGCAAATTTTTCAAGATGAAGTTTTAATTAAAATCTCCGATCGAGGGCCAGGGTTGTCTCAAGAAGACTTACAAAAAATATTTACCCCATTTTATTCCCGACGTAAAGGAGGTACAGGACTTGGTTTAACTATTGCTAAAAAAATCATTTTGGATCATCAAGGAAGTATCTGGGCACAAATTTTATCAGAAAGTGGGGCACAATTTTCGATGATTTTACCTCGACCAAGGAGCGGAAATTAATTTATAATTCGTAATTCGTAATTCGTAATTAAAGATATGGCTAATGATAATAATAAACTTTCAGTTTTACTTGTAGATGATGAAGAACGCTTTCGTCAAGGGTTACGTACTCTCCTAAATTTTTATAGTATTAATTCTGCGTTACCTGTAGAAGTTATTGGCGATGCAGATTCTGTTGAGCAGGTTTTAAAGTTTACAACCCAGAAGTGTCCAGATTTAATTTTGCTGGATATGCAATTGAAAGGATGTGATGGAATTACAGTTCTGGCACGTCTTAAAGAAGCTGCTTACAGTGGCAAAGTTTTAGTATTATCGGCTCATCAAGAAGATGACTGGATTTTTAGAGCAATGCAGGGAGGAGCCGCAGGTTATGTGTTTAAAAATCGTGTGGCAACCCAATTATGTGAAGCTATTGACACTGTAACTAGGTCAGAAATTTATCTACCTTCAGAAGTTGCTAGTCGATTTTTCCGGTTTTTTCAAGCTTATTCAGATTCTTGTGTAAAAGCATGTCATGAGGTGCATTTAACTGAAAGAGAGCAAGAGGTTTTATATTGGTTAACTCAAGGTGCTTCTAATGAAGAAATCGCTAAACATTTGTATGTAACAGTTGCTACTGTTAAGGCGCATCTCACCAGTATTTTTGAAAAATTGAAGGTTACTAGCCGGACTCAAGCGATTGTGACTGCCCTCAAGCTAGGATTAGTTCATGCTTGAGCGCGACTGAAGTAGTCGGCGCAATTCACGAAACTTTTTGTATATGGCTTCATTTGAATCTTTTTATCAAGAATACCCCTGCTCGTACAATTCTCCCTTAAGTTGCGATCGCCCCTTCCAAACGGCGCAGCAAATCAAGGGTGCTAAGTTTTGCTTGGAATGTGGTTTTCCGGCGACTTTACCACAGGAGGGTGAGATTAAAGGAAGTCAGGGAACTTATCAAATAACTAGTTTTGTCGGTGTGCGGGGTTTAGGCCGCTTATACTCAGGTGTTCAACTTAAAGACAAACAACCTGTAATCATCAAAGAATACTTGCTCCCCAATCGTTCTTTTAATGAAAGTGAGACTCAAAAGCGGAAAGAGACTTTTAAACGTGTAGGTGGGGTAAGTTTAGCCGATAGTCGAATTCAAAACTTCCGTCTGGTGGAAACTAAAGAAGCGATCGCAGATGAAAAAGGAGAGCGCTGTTATTTAATCACTCAAGGCATAGAGTCATCCCAAACTTTAGGTAAGTATCTCATAGAAAAGGGAGCAATGACATCTCTTGAGGTGCGGGAAGTACTAAATCAAGGTTTACAAACTCTCCAGTTTCTCCACACCCAAAAGCTGCGTTTTCCCTCCAATCAAACACAACTGGGTATCACTCACGGCAATATCAATTTAGACAGTATTTTAATTAAACTAGAAAACAATCAAAAGTTTTCTATATACTTTTGTGATTTAGCTATCTGGGAAAACTTATTTATTCCCCCAATTATTCCTCAACCTGCTCCCGCCAGACCTGAGCAAGATTTAGAATCATTAGGATTATTAGCCTTTTATTTATGGGTAGGTCGGACAACTAATTTTTCATCTAACCAGCCTCTCGACCCTAGAGATAATCAACAATGGCCGGATACCGATAGCAATTTAAAGCAATTTATTTATCGTTTAATTGGGCTGGAAACTCCCTTTGAAAGTGCAGAAGCGGCTCGTAAAGCACTACTAGAACTTCCTCAAGAAGATCGTGCTAAAAGTTCAAGTTCAGTGCGATCGCCAGGTTCTCAAGAACTAAAAAAGCCTTTGCCAACGCCCTTAATCTTGTTATTAATCCTATTTCTATTACTACTTGGTGGGGGAATTTGGTATTGGCTTTGGGGTAGGAAGACAGATAATCCTAATCAATATATCCAATGGTCTAGACTTGTGCGGAATTTTTCCGAAGTCCCCAACGTTCCTTCTGGGCAATTTACTTACACAGGAGAAAAAGATAGTACATGGAGTTTTGTTTTAACGCAATTAGTAGACAACAGTCGTTTAGGAGATTTATTGACCAGACCAAAGCCAGATGCAACAGCAACATTTGACTATAAATCTGTTTTGTCATCAAATATAAATAATCCGATTAAAAGTATCGAAGAAGTTCAAACAAACAAGAAAGATTTTGCCATTACTAGTTTGGTAGACAATATTACAGATAAACTTGCGAAAAAACCAGTAGCCTATGATGGTTTACTTGTTTTTGTCGCATTTAATAAAAGAGACTCAAATCTTGCCAATGCTCTTGGGGGACAAATCAATCTTGAGCAATTGCGTCAAATTTACACAGGTAAAATTACTAATTGGCAGCAGATCGATCCCAAACTTCCAAATCTGCCTGTGAAACCTTTTGCCCCAACTGAACCGGAAGCAATCAGTAAATTTCAACAAATAGTTCTGCAAAATGCCCCTCAAGACGAAGCTTTATTTGCAGCGAAAGTTACTAAACTTGATACAACAAAAACCCAAAACCTGATACGCAGTGAAACTTTAGATGGGCGAACTACTGGTATTATCAGTTTTGGGATTATCAGTAAAACTTCGAGTCAGTGTACTGGCTATCCTTTAGCGATCGCAGATGCTAAAAAGTCCGCTATTCAACCTCTGTTTCAAAAGCGCGATCTCCGCTCAATTAATCCCTCAGATGATTTGTGTCAACATGATGATTATTATGTTGATGTCACAACTTTCCAAAGCTACCCCTTGGGATACCCTATTTTTGTGGTGTACCCTAAAGACAGCAATCGCCTACCTGGTGGTTCTACATTTGCCCAGATGCTAACTACTCGTCAGGGTCAGTGTTTACTTAGTAAAGTAGGTCTTGTAGCTTTACAACCTATGCCTGATGATATAAAGTCTTATGCCTGCAAATCGGTGCCCTAATCCTAGTTGCGAATATTTTAACCGCGCCCTGCCGAACAATGCTAAGGTTTGTCCCTGGTGTTCTACCCCTGTGGGTAATGTAGTTTCTTCTACACCACAACCACCTAGTCAACCTCCACCTATTCAACAACAGCCTAGTCAACCACCTGTTCAGTATCAGCGGCCGCCTACAGACCAACCTAACTACCAAGCTCCCCAACAAGCCCCAATAGATTATTCAACAGTCTATCAGCCACGAGTTTCCTATCAACCAACACCACCTGTTTATACCCCTCCACCTCAAAGAGCGCCAGCCTTAAAGCTGATTCATAGCACTGGCAGAGAATTTCACCTCATTGGGGAAGGAGGTTATATTGGTCGCCGCAGTCAGAGTCCAGGAATAGCGCCGCCAGAAATTGACTTGACCGGCATTCCCAGTGAGGGAATAGTCTCACGTCGTCATGCGCGAGTCGATTGGGACTGGTCGCAAAATTCCTACATGATTGTTGATATGAGTACAAATGGTATTTATTTAAACAACAATCCTTTGACTCCCGGTATGCAGTATCGCCTACTGAACGGTGATTCACTGCGATTTGGTCAGGATAATCTAGTTAATTTCACTGTATATGTTGTGTAGTAAAAAGCTGATTTTATAACTTTAAATTAACAAGACTTGGGGCTTAACAACAAGCTTAAGCCCTTTGTTAAAGGTAGACAAACTTTTGGGCTAAATAATTTAGTAAACCTGCTGTTGACGACTCATTTTTACCTTCTTACAGCGATTTTCAGGTAAATGAACCACAAATAGACCTCACTTCCATTCCTCTCTCCTAAAAGGAGAGAGGCTTTGATTTTCTCCCCAACGCTAGTAGGGAAGGGGCTGGGGGTTAGGTCTCATAATTGTGGTCTAAATACATGAAAACTGCTGTAAATCCATAATTCGGTCATTAGCCATTTTCGGTTATTCACGGACAATGGACAAATGATAGTGGACAAAGGACGAAGGACAAAGGAAAAATGAGCAATGTATTTCGGGAATTTCTGCAAAAAGTAGGCAGTGGAAACCACACATCTAAGAATTTAACTCGTATTGAAGCAGCCACCGCTACTAAAATGATGCTGCTGGGTGAAGCGACACCAGCCCAAATTGGAGCCTTTTTGATTGCTCACCGAATCAAGCGTCCTACGGGAGAAGAGTTAGCTGGAATGTTGGATGCTTATGAGGAACTGGGGCCAAAACTGCAACCCATAGCCTCTGGGCGACCAGCGATCGCTCTTGGCATCCCTTATGATGGTAGGACACGTACAGCACCAATTAGTCCCGTCACAGCTTTACTACTCGCCGCAGTGGGACAACCAGTGGTAATGCATGGTGGCGATCGCCTACCAACGAAGTATGGCTTACCTCTGATCGATATTTGGCAGGGTTTAGGAGTCGATTGGACTACTTTACCCATAGCCCAAACTCAACAAGTGTTTGAGCAAACAGGAATCGGCTTTATTTATCTACCTCAGCATTTTCCCTTAACTACAAGTCTTTGGGAGTACCGCGACCAACTTGGCAAACGTCCGCCGTTGGCGACAATGGAGCTAATTTGGTGTCCTTATGCTGGGGATGCTCATGTAATTGCTGGGTTTGTCCATCCACCGACAGAAGGGATGTTTCAGATAGCTTTAGGACTGCGAGGAGTGACAAAATTTACATTAGTCAAAGGATTGGAAGGTAGTTGCGACTTACCGCGCGATCGCACTGCAATCATCAGCTTATCTTCATCCGTAGCACCCCAAGAGGTAGAACGATTGCACCTCGTACCGCGCGATTACGGCTTTACTACCAAGAACGTACCCCTTGGAACTACTGAAGAACTGGTGGCGGATATTCAAGAGGTTTTGGCAGGTAAACCAGGTGAATTGATGCAAACAGCCTTGTGGAATGGCGGATTTTATCTATGGCGGAGTGGTATTTGTTCAGATATGGCAGAAGGTTTAGCTAAAGCAGAAGAATTATTAACCAATGGTGCAGTAGCAGCTAAACTCCAAGAACTGAGCCAGGTAATAAATTCAGTATCAGCAGATATACCCTTTAGGGTGTCAACGACTTCTCCAAAATAGATTTTTGTTCCAACCAATCTTTACCTACTTGGATACTGATATCCGATGCAAGGTTGCCAGTGCTTTCCACCCGCACTTCTCCAAATCCCAAAGTGCCGCGAATTGACTCGGCACTGTCACCATCTCCCTGTTGGGCGACAATGTGAGTTACATCTAGAGGTTCGCCCCATGCCTTGGCCACATAGATATTGCGATATCCAGATTTTTCTAAGGCTCTAATTAACGGTTGCAGATTAGAGCGATCGCCACCTGTACTATCTTGAATTGCTACACGCAAAGAGCGGGGGTTAGTTGTAGTTGCCAGCTGTTCCTGTTCTGACTCCAAACCAAAGTGTTGAGCCATCAGTTTCGCAATTCCATCTTTGTTGGGCAACCAATAGCTAGCATCAAACTCATTCTTTTCGCTAAAGCGACCTGGCAGCATTAACATTTGCATATTAGAGCGATTTGTCCGCACCCCAAAACCCATTAGCGCTACTAACTCTTCAACCGTCAAGTTAGTATCAATGTGGTCTTTCACGACATCAAGAACTTTCGGTAATTGAGCAACAGTAGCCGGGTTGAGTGTTTGCTCCATCAAAGCACGCATGACCATTTGCTGGCGCTGAATCCGACCAATATCACCGAGTTCGTCATGGCGAAAACGCAGTAATTGCAATGTTTGCTCGCCATTGAGGTGCTGCTTACCAGCCTTCAAATTGATGTACAAATGCTGAGAATCATCTTGATATTTCATATCTTTAGGAACGTAGACAGTCACGCCACCCAAAGCATCAATTAGCTTGGCAACTCCCAAAACGTTAATTCGGACATAGCGATCGATTCCTGCTCCTCCTAAGAGATTACTAACAGTTCTGGCAGTCAAAGCTGGCCCACCGTCAACATTGGCAGCATTAATTTTTTTCACTCCATACCCCTCTATTTCCGTGCGGGTATCTCTGGGAATGGAGAGCATATTTATTTTTTTCGTCTCTGGATCGAATTTGACCAAGAGCATCACATCAGAAAGACCATCAAAAGAGTTGACTTGGGGCAGGTATTTGAGATTTTTGGTATCTTCAGGAGGGTTTTGGATATCTGGGGGAAGTACGCTCATTCCCATCACCAAAAGATTCACTGGACGAGTTAATTCTGAAAATCGCAGCACACCTCCAGAAATGCGATCGCTATCAAAGGCCGCCTCATCCTTTGGAGTTAGCTGCGCTTGTTGCAAAGGCGTACTCGTCAAAGACACTGCTAAAAGCGCCCCCGCAGTTGCTGATACCATCGCAATACCACCCATACCTACCCAAAACCACAGCCACCGCCCTGATGTTGAGCTTTGGGGAATTTTTTTATTGGATTTTGAGGCTTTTCCCGACTGGTTTTCTTCCGCCGAACTTCTTTGAATGGTCACAGACTTCCTCACACTTACTCACTAATCAAATTCAGTAATTTTGCAGACTAAAAACACCTAAACAAATTAACCCATAATAGCTAACTCTTAATTATCGGTGCTAACTTTTTTAATGTAGTGTCAACCACAACACTTATAGCAGCATTTATTCTTTTTTTGGGACAACCTGGAGATGTTTTACTGAAGTATGGCAATAATAAACTGGATTTGACTAGATATATAAAGAAATCAGCCAGAAATTTTCCAAAATTCAGTAAAAACACCGACAATTTATCGCCTTAAAAAATTAAGATAAATACTTGCCAAGCACTCGTTCAGCTAAATTACTAAACCCTGGTAAACGACTAGATTTGCCCTGCATTAGGCGCAAAATCAACCAAATACTTACTAAAAAGTAACCTGACGTGAGAAAGCTATTGAGGATAAATAGACGTAGCGGAAAAAAATCTGAAGTTGCTGCCCCGGTAGCCAATAATAAATAACTCAACAACCAAGTAAGTGCCAAAGTAATAGACAGACGACTAATAGCAAGTTGTTCCCGATTACCCTGGCCTCGATAGAGCGTCCACAAGGATGGAAAAAAGCCGACGATCGGAACTAAATGTAAAAGCAACTGTGTTTTAGGCATTGGGTACTGGGGATTGGGTACTGGGGATTGGGAATTGGAAGAAGACAAAAAAGAGACTTCTGGAATAATTCTTCCTTGTCCTCCTTGTCCCTCTTCTTCCCCCAGTCCCCAGTCCCCAGTCCCCAGTCCCCAGTCCCTATTGTCTTTCGGTTCAAAATTCTTCATTGGGGTTAATCTAACTCCTAAACTAGAAGGATGAATAAGATTCATATAGTTAGAGATAATAAGCTGTAAGGAAAAATTTCATTTAGTTCTATTCCGCAATCAGCTCAAAATGCAGACACGTAAGCTACTCGACTGGTGGCAAACATTTACTCCAATAGCGCGAATCGGGGCGATCGCGCTATTTGCTCCGCTGCTAGTTATCAATGGTTGGGCAATTTCGGTATTTTTCAATTATTTCCATTCTCTCATAGTCATTTTAGTCGGAGCCTCAGTGCTAGCATTTCTGCTCAACTACCCCGTGAGCTGGATGGAGCATCATGGTGCTAAGAGAGAGCAAGTTGCTATTTTAGTATTTCTCTTGGCTTTATCGATTTTATTAGCGTTGGGTGTGACACTTTTTCCCTTGGCTCTTACCCAAGCTGAACAACTGGTGGCTCGTTTGCCAGAGCTGATCGACTCTGGACGCTCTCAGTTAATGATATTAAACGAAAAAGCTGAGACTTTTGGCTTACCGATTAACCTCGATGCTTTGGTGGTGCAAATCAACGATCGCGTCAAAGGACAATTACAAGCGATCGCTGGACAAGTTTTAAATCTAGCTGTACTGACAGTTACTAGTCTGCTAGATATTCTTTTGACGATGGTTCTGACTTTTTATCTTTTACAGCATGGGGGTGAACTCTGGGAAAGTTTAGTGGAGTGGCTACCTAATAAATTTCGCGAGCCTTTCTCTAAAACAGTCCGCCTAAGTTTCCAAAATTTCTTCATCACCCAGTTGATTTTATCTACCTGTATGGCTTCAGCCCTTATTCCTACCTTTTTGTGGCTGAAAGTGCCGTTTGGATTGTTATTCGGACTAACTATTGGCCTGATGGCTCTCGTTCCCTTTGGCGGTTCTGTAGGCATTGCCCTGACTACACTGTTGGTAGCGTTGCAAGATTTTTCAATGGGTGTGAGAGTGTTGATCGCAGCGGTAATTGTACAGCAAATTCTCGAAAACTTAATTGCCCCCCGAATTTTAGGCAGTTTTACCGGTTTAAATCCAGTTTGGATTTTAATTTCGGTCTTAACAGGGGCAAGAATTGGCGGACTGTTAGGTGTAATTGTGGCAGTACCTACAGCTGTTGTGATTAAGACTGCTTTAAGTGCCTTGCGTCCTGGTACCGGGACAAACGACAGCGCCATTGGGGAGATAACTGCATCCGTTCCAGGAAATGAGTCCTCGAAAGCCGACGACAACAAAACTTTGAGCATTTCTGAAGCAACATTGCCTTAATACAAGAAGGCAGGAGCAGGAAGTGTATCATCAGTTATTTATCAGGAACGGTAAGGGACAAGGGAAAGGGTAAAAAGCTATTGCTTCTATGGTGAGAGACTATTATTAACCTTTTTCCCTTTACCTCTCTTATTTCTTAAATTATGTTGCAAGCGATTGTTTAATATCAAAATTTTCTAAATACTGTGAAAAGTCAGCTTTTGCCACAAGAAATGAATGCCAGTTGGTGTTTCGCTTCAATATTCTAAATAGCTTTTAAGCTTTTAAATAAATCTAACTTTCAGAATCATTATCTAATTTAGAATTTAGGAAAGGAAACTACTTTGCAAGAAGTGCTTTTAAATTGCAGCAGGAGTGAAATTGCTAGGTTCTACACTTGCCGATCGATACCATCTCCCTGAATAATCACCTGGGAACGTGACTGAATTAATTCCCGAATTTGTGGACATAATTCACGCCTGGAGATTACAGCTTGAAATGAACTCTGCAAGAATTGCTATTTGCTGAGTAAATTGGGATATAGATGCGGAAAATTTTTCTGGGTAAACTTGACCAGCAAATGGTAATGAAAAACTATTATCAAGATTTTTTAATTCGTGATTGGGTGAAAAGCGATCGCACAAGAGCCGCCGAAGTCATCAGTTATGTATTATCAGAATACGGTCTGGCTTGGGAACCCAAGGGTGCTGACCAAGATGTGCTGCGAGTTGAGGAATGTTATTTAGCTACTGGGGGAGAGTTTTGGGTAATTGAACACCAAAGTCAGTTAGTAGGTACTGGAGCATACTACCCCATACACCGAGGTGAAAAAGCTGTAGAAATCCGCAAAATGTATCTTTTACCCAGCATTAGGGGTTTAGGATTAGGGAAATATTTGTTACAACAGCTAGAAGCAGCGATCGCAAAGCGTGGTTTTCAACAAATTTGGATTGAAACCGCCAGTGTTTTGGTGGAAGCAGTCAAGCTGTATGAAAACAATGGCTACACTCCAGCAACAGGAGTGGAAACAACAAGGTGCGATCGCGTGTATGTTAAGTCATTGATCAATAGTCATTAGTCATTAGTCATTAGTCATTAGCTAAAAACAAACGACAAAGGACAAATGACAAAGGATAAATGACAAATGACAAATGACAAAGGACAATTTTAAATGCACGCTTGGATTAAAAATCTCACAGGCTTACTCAATCTTTTTCTTCAATCCCATTGCCCTCTATGTCAACGCGCAACTTCCCAAGAATTCTGTCAAAACTGCACCAGACAACTGCAAAAATGTCAACGTAAAGACCCGATTTCTCTATGGCAAGAGCCTATACCAGTGTTTGGCTGGGGGGAATATGGTGGGCCAGTGAAACGAGCGATCGCAGCGATGAAATATGAAAATCAACCCCAAATAGCTCGTCCTTTGGGTCAATGGTTAGGGGAAGCATGGTTGTTAAATTCACCGAAGCGAGATAGCCAGCCTGTAGTAGTTCCTATCCCACTTCACGCTAGCAAACAAAAACAACGTAAATACAATCAAGCCGCACTGATAGCACAAAGTTTCTGCGAAATAACTGGATTAAAATTGAAACTAAACGGTTTAGCAAGAGTGCGAGAAACTGAAGCGCAGTTTGGTTTGTCGGTATCTAAACGAGAAAAAAACTTGAACCAAGCTTTTGCTATTGGGCAAGAATTTCGCCATCGTCCTCCAAATGTCCCAGTGCTGTTAGTGGACGACATTTATACTACTGGTGCTACTGCCAGGTCTGCTGTGCAAACACTTCGTCAGTATGGAATTGTGGTCTTAGGATTAGTAGCTGTAGCCACTGCCGTCAAAGACGGATAAATTAAGAAGCAATAGGCAAGCTTTGACGGATAAGTACATAAATTGACCTAATTACCCTATTTTTGTAGAAAAATTGCTTGAAATGTATGAATAAAGTTTTTGCGGCAGGTTTAAAACAACTCATCATCATTCCTGCCACATTGCTGGCAATAGGCATTAGTACCAGTGCAGCTTTTGCTCAAAATAAATTGTATAGTCCAATTCCTTTATCTAACAGTACTGAAATTGACGATCGCCTTTCAGACAAAGATATTCCCACAGGTCAAGGTGGCTTTGCCCGTGATTACACTGTGAAGTTGCAGAAGGGCGACAATTTAGCAGTTGACCTGTCATCGGAAAACTTTGACAGTATCATCACACTGCTAGCACCTGATGGTTCGACTTTGGCAGAAAATGATGATGGCCCTGATGGTAGTAGCAATTCCTTACTCTTTACTCGCATCGTAGAGACAGGGAATTATGTGATTCGTGTCCGGTCTTTTGGAGAAACTGGGGTTGGGGCTTTTAAACTCAAAGTGACAAAGTTGCAACCGATTAAATAAAGTTAGGAGTTTGGAGTTAGGAGTTTGGAGTTTGATTTTTAACTCCTCACTTTTGACTCCTCACTCCTAACTTCCTACAGTCAGTACGCAGAGAAATAAGGCTTCAGTCCACTCAACGACTGCGCCGTAAGTATCTCCAGTGTGTCCACCTAATTTGTGGTTGAACCATGCACCAGTTAAAGTAGCGATCGCACTTCCAGCAATTATCATTGCCAGTGCGAGAAATAGTTGCTGTCTATTTATCAGCCAAAGTAAACCACTCAAACTAAACAACAACAACAATCCTGGTAACAAATCTTTGTAAGAACGAATGGCTTGTTTGTGAAATGCGCCTTTACCAGTTGCTTTCAGATAAGGGTATCGGGCGATCGCTAGCTGTTGTCCCCAACGTCCCCAGCCACAAGCAGCCATCAGCAATAACCAACGGTTTTCTGGCATATCTGTCAAAGCTGTTATTTTCAGTAGCACCAAGGCGATCGCAGCCATTGCTCCAAAGGCTCCTGTAGCACTATCTGCCATCACCTCCAGTCGCCGATCTGGGTCGCCCACTGCTAAACCATCGGCAGTATCCATTGCCCCATCTAAGTGCAATCCTCCAGTTATGGCAATCCAAACACTTACTACTAAAGCACTACGAGTTAACACGGGCATCCCCAGATAATCCATCCCCGTATCCAGAAACCCTAAAATTCCCCCAATCATCACTCCGACAAGCGAAGCAAGACGTGCTACTCTTTGAAAGTCCAATCCGTTCAAATACGGTAACGGAATATTTGTGTAAAATATAATACTAGCTGCCAGCTTTAACAGCAGCTTTTTCCACCACTGTTGCTGTTTCGTCATCTGAATTACATTAATTTTTGGTAAATTGCTGGATAATAGTCATAATTTCGGTAGAACCGACATCAGTAGACTTTAAAACTTTAAATAAGATTTACTTCTATTAAACATTCTCGTTGAAAATTTTGTTATGCTGGTCTAAGTGGTAAACAAATATTTTTGAGTATTTTTTTATACAAAAACGACTAACTTAGGAAGTTAAAATTCCATCAAGGAGCAAAATTTCTGTTTTGTATTCGTTAACTAAAAACTTACTCCAAATTATTAGACGATTGCCCCATAAAATTGATATTTTTTTAAATGTAGGGAGTAAACAAGCTATTCAATTATGACAGTTTAGCTATGTTGTTGCTCTCCTTAGCTCAATCGCAATTTTCCTATGAGTCATCATCTACCCGACACCAGGATACCAGCTCCGTGCATTATTAACACGGGCATCATTGTGAATAAGCTCGACATCCGGCGATTGCTGGCAGATTTAGGTCGAGTCCACTACATCTACACCCAAGAAGATAAGGTACTGAGCGAGGGTGAAGGGGATGTGATGGAAGTTTTTGCCAATCCGCAAAGGTCTACCTTAGTGGCTAACCGCGCGCTATATCTGAATGTTTGTAGTTTTGATTACTTAGAACTAAAACAGTCGTCGCAACAAGAAACCTACTTCGATTTGATGCAAGAAGGATTGTGTCTGCGGTTAATTCCCCGCTCGACACCTTTACAAGAGCGAAGAGAGCGAAGCTTCAATGTCAGCGCTATAGAAGCGATGATGGAACAAGTACTCTCAGCCAAGTGGGATGCAGAAATTGACGATGACTGTTCTGATTCTTTCTAAATAACAATTATTTAGAGTATATACTCGTAAAGTTGGTAACTAGGTTAATAATGAATGCTTAAGTGTTCGCTAAAACTCAACTACCAATCTTGATGTTTGTCCATAATTTAGCCAAATATTATTAATTTTGCCCTAATACCATTTGGTTTTATGGCTGCTAGTACCGCAAGGCAAAAGCCAAAAGTCAAAAAGCTTTCATTTTGCGCTTTCTGGCTGTAATGAAATGGTGAGGCAGTCGCTCAGAGGGGGTTCCCGCCATAAAGAACTGCCGTTAGCGTAGCGTTAGCGAGCTTGCGAACGTCACCCGTTAGCGCCGGCGGCAAGCGAGTCATCGAGCGTCAGGGGTGGTTTATTTCTGCTGCGTTGTACTAGTTAGGGATTTTTGAAACTCTTTACCGATTAGTGTTTCACAATCCAAAATCTAAAATCTAAAATTCCAAATGGCATGAGTGCGAATTTTTCTTTTCAATGTCTTGCTTGCTGTAGTCAGACAAAAGCTAGAGCAGGAGTGTTTTTCAGCCCTCACGGTCTTGTAGAAACCCCCAGATTTATGCCAGTAGGAACACTGGCTAATGTCAAAACTATCACCCCATCTCAGCTACGAGAGACTGGGGCGCAAATGATCTTATCCAATACTTATCATCTTCACCTACAACCAGGAGAAGCGATCGTGGCTGGAGGTGGTGGGTTGCATAAATTTATGGGGTGGAACGGGCCAATGCTCACAGATTCAGGTGGGTTTCAGGTCTTTAGCTTAAGCGAGATGCGAAAAATTACTGAAGAAGGCGTAACTTTTCGCTCGCCCCATGATGGACAAATTATTAACTTAACACCAGAGCGCTCCATTGAGATTCAAAATACTTTGGGGGCAGATGTGATTATGGCCTTTGATGAGTGTCCGCCTTACCCAGCGACTCGCCAAGAAGTAGAAACTGCAACTGAGCGCACTTACCGCTGGTTAGAACGCTGCATAACGGCTCATCAACGCAGCGATCAGGCTTTGTTTGGGATTGTGCAAGGGGGCGTGTATTTGGATTTGCGTTGCCGTGCAGCGGAAGCTTTGGCTAAGTTAGATTTGCCGGGATATGCCATTGGTGGCGTGAGTGTGGGAGAACCGCCAGAATTGATGGCTGAGATTGTCAAAGTAACAGCACCACTTTTACCCCCCGAAAAGCCGCGTTACTTGATGGGTGTGGGAACTTATCGGGAAATGGCGATCGCGATCGCATCTGGTATAGATTTATTTGATTGCGTCATTCCCACCCGTTGGGCAAGACATGGTACAGCGATAGTCCAAGGCGGACGCTGGAATTTAAAAAATGCTAAGTTTCGTGAAGATTTTACGCCATTAGATGAAACTTGTCCTTGCTACAGTTGTCAAAATTTTAGCCGTGCTTATATATCTCATTTGGTGCGATCGCAGGAAATTTTGGCTTATACCTTGTTGAGCATTCACAACATTACCGAACTAATTCGCTTTACGCAAAAAATTAGAGAAGCAATATTAAGCGATCGCTTTGTCGCAGAATTTGGTCACTGGCTCACCGAAGAAAGCAAAAATGAGAAATAGAGAGTCAAAGAGCAGAGGATTAATGACAAATGACAAATGACAAATGACCAATGACCAATGACCAATGACCAAACCATGTTAAGATACTTCTCAATTATGAAAGCTGTGTTGGATAGGTGGATTTAAACAAACATGGAAGCAGCACTTTTATTAGCAAAACTGCCAGAAGCTTACCAAATCTTCGATCCTTTGGTAGACGTTCTCCCAGTTATCCCGGTATTCTTCTTGTTGCTTGCTTTCGTTTGGCAAGCAGCTGTGGGATTTAGATAAGTTAATCTATTGTTCAATTTATAGGACAGGTAGACTACCTGTCCTATTTTTTTGCAGTGTCGTATTTGATAAAATTAATATTTATTAATATTTTGCAATAAATTATTATAATAAATAAGATATTAATCAAGCTATGTCAATATGAAGCCTTGAAAGCCAAGCTTACAGTCAAGGAGGAATCAATTATGGGTAATATCAAATTCGTTAAAGAAAATAAAGAAGTAGTGGCAGCAGATGGCGCTAATCTCCGGCTCAAGGCGATACAAAATGACATTGATATATATACATTTATTGGTAAAATGACCAATTGCGGTGGTAATGGTCAATGTGGTACTTGCGTTGTCGAGATAGTCGAAGGACTAGAAAATCTTTCTCCGCGCACAGAAGTAGAAAACCGGAAATTCAAGAAAAAGCCAGAAAATTATCGCCTTGCCTGTCAAACTTTAGTGAATGGCTCAGTCAGCGTAGTCACGAAGCCTTAAGTTCTCAAATCTGTCATGTATCCAGTCAGTAGTCAAAATACTTACCAAAATTGAGTTTCCTCTCTACGAGACGCTACGCGGACATTTTGAATACTTCGACAAGCTCAGTACAAGTTTTGAATTTTGAATTGGTATAACTCTGTCATCGATAATGCTATCCTAATGTTGTTGACTGGAAATTTAAGAGAGGCTTTCTTGCCATGCAAGTTAATGACCTGGGGTTCATAGCGAGCATTTTGTTCGTACTAGTCCCCGCCGTGTTTTTACTAATTCTTTACATCCAAACTGCTAGCCGCGAAGGTGGAAAAGATAGTTAAGAGTTTGTGTATAAAATAAATAACCCCTGCGCCAATAGTGTAGGGGTTTTTATTTATCAACTATCCATTTAGTGCTGTTAGCGTAGCCTATGCTGAGTGCCCAATAGTAAAGACAAGAAAAATCTTACTTCTTTACTATTTTATTACAACAATTATTATACTCAGCACTGTTTACTTTAAGAAGCGATTGTCCGCGCCAATAATACCGGACAAGTGGCATTGACTCGAACATAGTCAGACAAGGAAGATCCGATAAGTCGATCGATATCAACAAAACTCTTAGCGATCGATGGCCGACGATCTGGAGAACCGAGCAATAATAAGTCTATATTCAACTCTTCAGCCAACCGACAAATTTCTTCACCAGGTTTGCCACTGCTGATATAAGAACGAGATTGGATGCCTTGTTTTTCAGCTTCTGCAACAGCGGCTGCTAAAACTGGATTTTGAGCTGGGTTAACCTTGGTTATTTCCGATTTTTTACCGCCGAAATCTGTACTAATATTTGCCAAAATTAATTCGCCACCTGGAATATCTCGCAGTAAAAACAATGCCAATTTCAAGCAATTTTTTGCTGAATCAGAGTTATCTATTGCCACCATAATTCGCTTAATTCTTTTAACATAAATGTCATCTTTTACCAGCAACATGGGGCGAGAAGATAACTGGAAAACATACTGACTGACTGAGTTTGATAAAATCGATTGCAGCCGCTTCAGTCCGCGCGAACCCATAATAATCAAGTCAGCATCGATTTCATCAGCGACCTGGCAAACTACATCTTTGGGATCGCCTTCACGTAAAATTGAAGAAACTTGGCTAGGATCTAAGTTCAAGGTTTGAATGGCATTCGCCAGAATTTTACCCCCATTTTCCCATTTAGTTGTCATGGTAGCAGCAGCATTTTGTGCTTGAACAACATGCAAAATTGTAACTTTTGCAGATTGAATTGAAGGGATTTCTTTCAGGGTTTTGAGCATTTCTTCTGCGTGTCCTAATCCCGATACAGCCAGCAAAATTCTTCTGATCATTTTACGTAATTTTTGTGAAGTTTACTTTTGTTTTCGCTGTTGGTACTTGGCTCTGGTCGGATTTTCACCACTTTGCTTGACAACCTAGTTAGGAAGTTGGCACAAATAAACTTTGTTTTTTAGTATTTAACACTCAAATAAATGACAAAGGAGAAAAAACTAAACAAATATTTAACTTTATTTGCACTTAGTACTTCAACTCTAAACTAGGCTTCAACTATTCAGCATACTCTTAATTTAGTCTAATGAACTTAATAAATTATGATGTTAGTTATTATTTTTAATCTATGTTTACTTTTGTTAATTATAGATAAGTTAAGTATTGCAAATAAATGCCAAAATAACTCTATAGGAAAATTGATTTAGTATAACCTTTAACAGGCGATCGCTTCCCACTAATATAGTCTACGCTCCTTTTAAGTTTCCCATATTCTCTAGCTTTTTAAACCTTTTGCAGTTTTAGTAACTCAGATAGGATTGCTCTATCGGAACACCCGCAAAATGTGGGATAACAAGCTCCGAATTCAGATATTCTAATAGTCGAAATTATATTTAATACTATATTGAAACCCCCCAGATTCTATTTGGAGGGTTTGTTTGATTACTTGTGAGATTTGCTTAACTTGGATGTGCCCCTGGTTGTCCGTTTTGGACTATAAACGAAGCTAAGGTTTTGACTGAAGCATTCAAGTCAACGATGCTTGATACAACACGATAGTCGCTTTGCCAGCGTTTTGGAGTCAGGTTGCAGCGGACGTATCCTCGGTAAGCACCATCAAAGAACTTAGTATGGGGATTATTAGTTAGGGCAGCTTGAGATGGAGCGATGAATGAGGTGGGAAAGTCAGAGGTGATTGAAGTTCCTACGAACTCAGTGCCTACAGTCGGCGAGTTTGGGTTATTAAAGTCAAGCTTTAGGTCGTGTACCCAACTAGAATGAATATCTCCAGTAATTACCACTGGATTAGAGGGTTGGCGCTGGTTGAGAAAACTCAAAAGCCGATTACGCGCAGCCACATAACCGTCCCACTGATCCACATTGAAGACACCAACACCTGGATTACTATTGAAATTGTACTCGGCTAGCATGGTCTGTTGAGCAATCACATTCCAGCGCGATCGCGATTGGTCTAACCCTTTTCGTAGCCACTGTTCTTGCTCTGAGCCGGTCATCGTAGCATTTGTATCAAAAGCTTGGGGACAGCGAGGCTTAAGTCCATCATCACAAGGTTGGTTAGTGCGATACTGCCTCGTGTCTAGCACATTGAACTCAGCTAAATTACCGAAAGTCAACCGCCGATAAAGCAGCGCGTCTGGGCCCTTGGGCAATGAAGACTGACGTAAGGGCATGTGTTCGTAGTAAGCCTGGTAAGCATTGGCTCGCCGTTTTCTAAAAGCCTCTTGAGTTTGGTTATCTTCGGGGATTAAGTTGGCGTAGTTGTTGTCAACTTCATGATCGTCCCAAGTGACAATCCAGGGAAAAGCTGCATGAGCAGCTTGAAGATTTGGGTCAGTTTTGTAGAGGGCGTGGCGATCGCGATAGTCTTTAAGAGTGATAATTTCTGGACTATTATGCTGGCGCGGCCCACCAGATTGTGGCCCGTATTCGTAGATGTAGTCACCCAGATGAACCACAAGGTCGAGATTTTCCTCAGCTAAATGCCGATAAGCTGTATAGTAGCCATTTTGCCAATCTTGACAGGAGACAAAAGCAAAGTTCAGTTGTTGGGTATAGCTATAAAATGCTGGTGCTGTACGAGTCCGTCCAATGGGGCTAACTTCCTTACCTGCTTGAAATTGATACCAATACCAATGGTCAGGGTTTAGCCCACGGACATCAACGTGGACTGAGTGCGCTAACTCTGGTGTTGCTAGTACTGTTCCTCGCCGCACAACCTGTTTCATGTTTTCATCAAGGGCAACTTGCCACCGCACTGGAACATTTACCAGTGGCATTCCGCCTCCAGAGAGTGGATTGGGAGCCAGTCGTGTCCAGATAACAACACCATCCGGCAAAGGATCGCCAGAGGCAACACCAAGACTGAACGGATAGCCAGAAAACCTTGAGTTAGCCAATACCGGATGCCATTGGCTAGCGATTGTTAACCCCGTTAAGAATCCTGCACCCAACAAGAAATTCCGCCGTTTGCACTGATTTGCTAGCAGGCGCATACCATCCATAAGTTCCATATTCACCCCTTCCCAGATGTAAATACAGTTGGCAAATTTTAGGAGGGTCAGTTGTGAAAAGCACAAATACTGGCTTGATTTGACTTGTTTCCTAATTGCTGCTCAACCAAACACAAGGAACCTACCAACCCAGGATCAAGTAGAAATTAAGATTTTGTTAAGTTTAAATTTGAATTAGGGGATTGGGTATTGAAACTAGGAGAAGTTTGTGGCAGATTTAGATCCACCACCAAAATAGTAAAGAATTTATGACAGTTAATGATGCAGTTTTGGGAGGGATTGAAAGAGTTAAGCAATTGCTGGCGTATGGAAAGGTTGAACAAAAAATTGATGCCCTTCTAGATGCTTTTGAGTATGGGGAAGCTGGCTTAAACTTGATTATTCAAGCTTTACAGAACTCAGAGGTTGATGTTCAAGAAGCAGCTTATTGGCTACTTCAGGAAAGTACAGAGCCAAGAGCTAAACTGGCATTACAGGCATACAACCCCTATTTATTTTTTGAGTATCTTTTTACTATTGAGAGGTATACAGATCAAGTTCCTGGGATTGGTCATATTTTTATTAATGTAGATAAAGAAGTCTCAGTAACTCTTGATGATAATGATGGAATAGTGAAAATATGGAATATTCAGACACAACAAGTAACTAACACATGGAAGCAGGAAAACCCAACGAAATTTACTCAAGTTATCTTCGCTCCAGATGACCAAATATTAGGACTTTCGCATTCTAATGATTGTGCTGAGGTGTGGGATCTAAAAATAGGGGAGAAAATCTTCACCACCGGTCATCATGCGGAAAACTTTTGGACTGTTTCTTTTAGTCCAGATGGTCAAAAACTTGTAAGTACTGGTGATGCTAATATTTTTGTATTATGGAATATTCATCAAATAGAGGAAAATTCCTCTATTGAGATACCTGAATATCTTCCTCGCCGTTTTTCCATTTACTCAAACTCACAAACCTTGGTCACTTATGCCAGTGACAAAAACTATAATACTACTCTGGAATTGTGGGATTGGCAGACAGAACAGGTATTTTGCACAATTAATACCCAATCAAGGTTTATTCCTGATGTTGATATCAGCCCAGATAGACGGTTATTAATTAGTAGTAGCGGAGAAAATGGAACTATTAAAGTGTGGAACATTCAGACAGGACATGAACTTTGTCGCCTCATAACTAATTTATCATTCATTGATTGTCATACAATTAGCTCGGACGGACAGAGACTATTTGTTTGGATTGGAGGCAGTACATTTACAGCTCAGGTATGGGGATACCCCAGCAGTTCTGGTAGGGCGGACACGGACGAGCTACGTGAAAAATGGGACAAAGCGCAAAACTTTGTTAAGATGCTTGCAATAATTTAGATTTTATAATCTTCTACAAGCAAGTATCCGCGTCACCACTCTCGGAATCCACAGTGATTTGAGATAGTTTTACTTCAAAATTCCGAATTATACTTTACAAATTACGAATTATTTAAAATCTGCCATTTCCCTGAACAATGTGCTTAACGGTGGTCAAAGTTTCCAGGCTGATAAATCCCCGGCGATGACCTTTTTGATTAGACATGCCGAGAAATACTGAATCTCCCCGCGAAGGGTTGCGGGAAAAACGCGGGGAAGTATTGATGTAGGTAGAGGCACTGTTAACTCCCAAGGCAAACTGCCGACTTTCCTGGTAAGATTCAGTCACGATAGAGTCGGCATGACCACTGCTGTATTCATTAATCCAAGCGATCGCACCCTCTAAGCTATCCACCAGTTTAAAAGCTACTGTCCTCGTTAAATAAGGGTTTCCCCATTCGCCTTCTTTTACCAGCTGCAACTGAGGAAAGGATTGGACTAGTTCTGCATCTCCTTTAATTTCAAAGCCTTTTTCCATCAAGCTGTTCCACAAGACTGCTAAAGATGATGGCAAGGCTTGACGATGAATTAGTACTTTTTCAATGGCGTTGACTTGATCGGGTTCACTTTGATGACTATTAAGAATCATCCAGCGCACCATTTCTAAGCTACTATTGAGCGACCAGTAGAGGTAACAGTTACCCATCGCCGACTTTAAAACTGGGCAAGTTGCCTGTCGGACTACCTGCTGCACTAAGCTAGTACGTCCGTAGGGAATAACTAAATTCACGTACTGGTCTTGGGTGACTAGATCCCGAACAGAAGCCCCATGTTCTGCTGTGATCAGTTCTAGACAGCCAGGAGCTAGGCCAACTTCTGCGATCGCATTTTGCAGTACCTCAGCGATGACCGCGTTGGAATGGCTAGCTTCGGTACTGCCTTTGAGAATTATACAATTACCAGTTTTGATACAAAAACCCGCTGCGATCGCCCCTAAATCGGGAAACGCCTCATAAATAAATCCAATCACTCCCAAGGGCATTAATTGGGTATAACTCTGGGAATCTTCCAGTTGATAATCAGCAGTTCTGACGCGTCGCAGCGGATCTGATAATTCCCCCAACCGTTGTAAAATGTCCACTGTCATCTCTAGCCTTGTGGGAGTCAGCTTCAGCCAGTCCAATATCAATTCAGGCACTGCCATTTCCCGACTAGCCTCTAAATCCAAGGTATTGGCTTCTAGAATGTCGTCAAATGAGCGCTCAATCGCCTTTGCCATTGCCAATACTGCACGACTTCGGTCTGCTCCCTTTGTGAGCGCCAACTTTAGGGAAGCTTGATAGGCTCGTTGGGCACTAGTAATCGGTTCGGGGTGGTCATACAATTCAACAGTCATTGAGTTAACGTCTGTAGGTAAGCCAAACCATTAGTGCTGGTAAGATAGCCAATAGCACCGCCACCATTGCCCAAGCAATAATGCTGGAACCATTTGCCAATCGCAGTGCTAATGGCAGCCATATAATCACTAGCACGAAAATAATCCCCAGCGCTATAGGCAAATAGCTTTCTCCCAAGCGGGGATGGACAACATGCCAACTATTTCCCATCCAACGCCAAGCCCGTTTGTAGGGATAGGTGGTGGAAAGCTGTTCTAGGACATGACCATTATCTTCTACAACAAAGATTTGCTGACAGCGATCGCAACCAAATGCTTCTGTCAGCGTAATCGGAATTAACTGACCCCGGCGACGACAGGGACAGGGGTATTCGGTATTGAAATCGATTTTTTCGGGTTTTTGAGATTGCACAAGCGTTCTAATAACTTGAGCGTGTTTTACACGAACTACGAGAATATAATGCCTTGGTAAACACCTTAAAGGCTTCTGTCTTTATATACATAAAAAGGTGATGCAAACATTGCCCTGATTACCAACAGTAGATGCAGCTAACTTTAAGTATCCTACTAATTGCCACAGTACGGAGTTATCTATTTTTAATCTTTCCCCGTAGTTGGCGATCTTGTTTAAAAATTTCCTTCTCTTCATCTGTCGCTTTCAAGGTAATGTGGTTGCGTTTTTGGGGATTTATTATGCGCATAGGTGGCGACCACTCCTAAAGCCAATCCTTTGGGAAGGCTAGGCTCGTAAACAACACGCATTAACAAACCCGCTAATTTCCCTTTGGGTCACTATATATTACAATCAGTTATCAAGGTTAGACCGGGATTGTCTCCAATCTCTATGCCTTGGAGTTCACAGGCGTTTCCAGAGCAGAAACTGCTAAAACATATTTAGTGTCTAACTCTTTGTCCAAATATATAGATTGTGGCTAATTTTAACCGATCTGTCCACATTCGGAGCAGTTCACAAGAGTGCAGAGGTAATCTACGAACACTTCAACGCACCCTAAAAACACTAAACCTCTTAGAATTGTTAAATTCAAGAGGTTTTAGTTGGAAGCGGGTAACGCGATTCGAACGCGCGACATTCACCTTGGCAAGGTGACGCTCTACCACTGAGCTATACCCGCGATCATCACCCGAATACCAATATCTCAGATTTATCTGTAATTGTCAACCCCTTAATTTAGTCATTGGTCATTGGTCATTAGTCATTAGTCATTGGTCATTCGTCATTGGTCATTGGTCATTAGTCATTGGTCATTCGTCATTAATGAATAACAAAGGACAAATGACTAATGACGGACTAGCTGAGTTCTTCTGACTCGACAGTTAAATTGCTAACGCTGGCACTTGGAAAAGAAGGTGGCAGAGACTGGCTACTACGAGAATATGGCTCTGCTAGGTTAGAACGCAGTTGTCGCATCAGGCTAGCCATTTCTAAAGCATTCAGGGCGTAATCCCAGCCATGATTACCTTTTATGCCTGCCCGTTCTAGGGCTTGCTGCATAGTATCTACTGTCAAAATGCCAAAAATGACTGGCACCCCAGTTTGAAAGCTAGCGGCAGCAATGCCTTTAGAAACCTCTGAGGATACGTAATCAAAATGGGGTGTTTGTCCTCGAATCACTGCGCCAAGACAAATTACAGCATCATAACGATGGGAAAGTGCTAATTGGCGAGCTACTAAAGGTACCTCAAAACTTCCCGGAACCCAAACATAGTCCACCTGATTACCTTGGGGGTTAGGGTCTACACCGTGGCGTTTTAAACAATCTTGACATCCCTCTAGCAGCTTTCCGGTAACGAGGTCATTGAATCGACCAATCACCACTGCAAACCGCAAAGGCTCCGTTTGGGTAAAAGTTCCCTCGAAAACTGCCATGACTGCCTCTTTATCAACTATACTTCTGGCCAATATACATTTCTTATTTAAATGTAGAGGAGCAGGAAAGCGCGGTCAAAATTAAGTTAGTAGGAAAAAGAAAAAATCCCTTGTTTCCCTTAACCTTTGACCTAGGCTTTTCTGCCCCTCTATTTCTTATATTATGTGCCTGCGCCAGAGCGAAGCCGTCGCCTACACGACAAAAAAGTTTAACAAACCAACTAAAAACACCAAACCAATCCAGACCCCAGAACCAAGCCAGAGCAGTTTTTTAGATTCATTCCAGTTTTGGGGAGTGGCATAAGCAACCGGAACGCCTACAACGAGGACAAAAGACAACACTACTAGACCGATCAAGGCAAATTGGAATATTATGGTCATTTTTGCTTCTCCCAATACAGCGAAATACTAAGGATAGAATATCCTAAAGGGCGACACTGACACTTTCTTATTATTTTTAAGCTAGCAGAAATTGCAACATTTTTGTCATTTGTCCTTTGTCTAAACACCAATGACTAATGACTAATGACTCTTAACTATGGATTTAATTCTTTGCCACACAACAGCAGATTTTGACGCATTAGGAGCAGCAGTAGGGTTGACGCGCCTACTATCGGGAAGCAAGATTGTGCTACCTGGCGGCTCTCATCCTACTGTACGGGATTTTTTAGCATTGCATCGGGATGAATATCCACTGATTGAACGCCGTTCGGTGAATCCAGAAAAAATTCGCTCTCTGACCGTGGTGGATACACAGCAACGCGATCGCTTGGGTAAAGCTGCCCAGTGGTTTGATTTACCTACTGTAAGAGAGATTATAGTTTATGACCATCACTTAGGACAAGAATCAGATATACCCGCCACGCGATCGCATATTGACTCAGTAGGAGCCACCACAACTTTAATCGTCGAGCAATTGCAACAACAGGAAATTTCCTTGACTGCTGCCGAAGCAACTGTGATGGCTTTGGGTATCCACGTTGACACTGGCTCTTTAACATATGACCAGTCCACAGCACGGGATGCTTTAGCTTTGGCTTGGTTGATGCAACAAGGGGCTAGTTTATCAGTAATTTCCACCTACCGTGACCCTGGATTATCTCCGCAATTGCAGCAGCTATTAACTGAATCTCTGGAAAGTTTAGAATATCTCTGTCTACATGGATATACGGTTGCTTGGGTAACTTTGAAAACTGAGGCTTTTGTGCCGGGGCTATCGAGCCTAGCTTCGGAACTTGTGGAATTAACCGAAATTGATGCCCTACTGCTGGCTAATGAGTATCCTTTAAATGAAGAGGATTCACGCTTAACTGTAATTGGGCGATCGCAAATTCCCAAAACGAATCTTAACCTATTATTTCAACTCTTGGGTGGCGGCGGTCATTCGCAAGCCGCATCGCTAAATCTCAGGGGAGTTGATTCGCAAGCAATATTAAAACAACTCCTTGACGGGATAAAAGCACAAATTCCCCATCCCCTCACTGCTAGGGATTTGATGTCTTCTCCTGTCCGCACGATTCTGCCTGAAACCACAATTGCCGAAGCCCAGCGCATTTTATTACGCTACGGACACTCTGGTTTATTCGTAGTTGATACTCAAGGGCAACTAGTAGGTATTATTTCACGGCGGGATATTGATATTGCCTTACACCACGGATTTAGTCATGCACCAGTCAAGGGCTACATGACCAAGAATCTCAAAACGATTACACCAGATACGACACTGCCACAAATTGAGTCACTGATGGTGACTTATGATATCGGACGCTTACCAGTATTGGAAAATGGGCAGTTAATGGGCATTGTCACCCGTACTGATGTCTTGCGAGAATTACATCAAGAAAGGGATGAAGACGAAGAGGACGAGCAAAAATTCAAAATTCAAAATGACGCTCACAGACTCGCTAACGCTGCGCTAACAAAATCTAAAATTCCTCTCAGCACTGAATTGCAAAATCGCCTTGCTCCCCAACTGTGGCAATTACTCACTACAGCATCGCAAGAGGCAGAAAAACAGGGTTGGCATCTTTATCTAGTCGGCGGTGCGGTGCGGGATTTGCTATTAACAGAAGCAGTAGCGGGCACTTTGATGATTAAAGATATCGATCTTGTGGTTGATGGCTTTCATAAATCAGCAGATGTCGGTGCTGGTGTGGAATTAGCCAAAGCACTCCAACAACTTTACCCTATGGCTCGCTTAGAAATCCACGGGGCTTTTCAAACTGCGGCTTTGCTGTGGCACAAAGACCCAGAATTAGATTCTTTATGGGTAGATATTGCCACCGCTAGAACAGAATTCTATCCTTATCCAGCCGCAAATCCAGAAGTTGAGGCGAGTTCTATTCGTCAAGATTTGTATCGCCGAGATTTTACCATCAACGCCCTCGCCTTGCGCCTGACTTCTCCTCGGACTGGTGAATTACTCGATTTTTTTGGTGGATTACTAGATTTACAAGCTAAACAAATTCGGGTTTTACACGCCAACAGCTTTATCGAAGACCCCACCCGCATTTTTCGTGGCGTGCGCTTTGCGGTGCGCTTCGGATTTGAGATAGAATCGCAAACTGAAGAGTTTATCCGCTATGCCATCAACAGTGGTGTTTACGATCGCACTGCTCAAGAGAATAGCAGAACTCCAGCCCTGCAAACTCGACTGAAAACAGAACTAAAACACATCCTAGAAGCCCCCTACTGGAAATCGGCTTTGCAGTTGCTAGATAACTTAGAGGCATTGCAATGCATCCATCCTAGCCTGAAGCTAGATGTGGAAGTCCTACGACAATTACGTTTGCTAGAACGCTGTTTGCGGCGATTTGACCCACAACCAACCCTCATTCATTGGGAAATGCGTTTAGAAACGTTAATCGCCCATCTAACACCAGAATATCGGGCAAAAGTGGCAAAAAATCTGCAATTGCAAGAAGATGGGATTAAACGCTTGCAAAACTTGGTTTGTGCTCAAACTGAAGTAATGGAATCTTTGCCTAAGTGCCAAAGTCCTAGTCAAGTAGTACAGTTATTGCGACAGTATGATTTACCAATGCTGATTTTAATTGCTGTGCAAAGTTTGCGATCGCTTAGACATCAGATTTGGGAATATTTAACTGTTTGGGCTAATGTGCAGCCACTACTGAATGGCAATGATTTAAAGAAACTGGGTTACAAACCAGGGCCTCAATATCGACAAATATTAGATGATATGCTTGCAGCTACCTTGGATGGAGTAATTAAAGATAAGACTGAAGCTAAGGAGTTTTTAGCACAACACTATCCTAAATGAAATAGCTCTGGTCTAAATTGTATCTGGATTGATATTTAACTCCCGCAGTTTTGCTGCTAAACGTTCAGCTTTTTGTTCGGCTTGTTCAGCTTTTTGTTCGGCTTGTTCAGCTTTTTGTTCAGCTTGTTCAGCTTTTTGCTGTACCTGTTCTGCCGTTTCTTCTGGCGTTGGTACTAGTTGTCCATCTCGTGTAAAAAACCGCAATAAACCTTCATAAACTCCTAAGTATAACCCTAGCTGATGACTCCACAAATACCCTTCTTCACTTGCTTGTAGAGGTTGATATTCTCCATCTATTAAATGAAATCCCGCAAATTCTTGTGTGTAAGGGTCGAACCAAAAATAGTCGGGTGTGCGGAAAGTGTCTTGATAAATTGTTTTCTTTAAACCTTTGTCAGTATTAGCTGTTGAGTTAGATAAAATTTCTAGAATTACATTCGGATATTTACCATCTTCTTCCCAGACTACCCAACTTTTGCGGGTTTTACGTTCAGTTCCCAGCACAACAAAAAAGTCTGGCCCCCGGAAGTATTCTGATTTGCGTTGGCGCGGACTGTAGTAGATAGTCAGATTTCCCGCCGCATAGAAATCATTTCTATCTCGCCACAACCATTCCAGACAGGTTAAAAGTAAAATTATTTGCCGTAAATGCAGTTCGCTTTCCAAGGGAGGTTCGTCACTATATAAATCACCAGGAGGAAATATAATATCTTGGCAGATGCCTTCTTGAGAATCTAATTCTTGAGCAATGGTCATAGAATGGATATGGCATCAAGTAGTTATAAATTTACTTTAGCAGTTTTGTAGTTAGCGATCGCCTAGCGTACCGTAGGTAATCGCCTATTTGTAGGGTAAGGGTAAATAAACTATTCTGTCTTGATATTCATCGTCTTCTGATGCCAAAGCAACTATTATGAGTTCTTCTATATTTTCACCAATACTTAAATTTGGATTGAGGATAAAAATTCCTGGTACGTGACGATTAACAGCAATATGTTCAGCTAAATGTACTGGCATAGAAGTTCAGTTGTTTGTCACTAATATAAAATTATTATCCTCACACCAACACAGGATTTCTGGATCGAGTGTACTTTTTGGTGGAGTTCTTGATTCTCCTACCACTTTGATCGCAATATCAGGTTCTCGTAGTCTAATTTTATTTGGATATAAAGGATTGACATTTTCATCAATCAGATATTGCAGTGTTATGCTTGCTGTTTAGCTTGTCTTTTAATTCGGAGTTGGCGCAGTTTTTCTGACACTGGCAGGGGATTAAGCCTCTGTTGTTCTCGCATTCTATGACCGTGTTCTATCCAGTTTTTGATATAAGCACTGACAGTTTCTTTGTTTTGCAGATAATAAAGAATTGTTGCATATACTTGTTCTAAAGATATTGTTTGATAAATTTGGGCAATTTCTTCTGGAGAACGTCCACAATCAATGTATTCATAAAGAATTGTTTCAATATCAATTCTTGAGTCTTTCAGTCTAATGTCTTCAGAAGAGAGAAAGTTGAAATACTCTGCGATATGTTTGGTAGACATAGATTGACCTATATTCATACTTAGTTATTATATATAGTAATCTTTTTGTTCAAGCGATAAGCTTGACGGCATAGCGATCGCTTACCGCACTATATTAAGGCTTGGGAAAAAAAGGCTTCGCATTCTTAAGTTAGACACAAAAAAAGAGAGTGCGATCTTATCTTTGTCACAAACAAGACTAGATCCCCGACTTCTTAAACAAGTCGGGCATCTGTTTGATTACAGTTTAATTAAAGTTCTTCATACTGGCGATATTTAGTAATTAATCTACGTCTTTTTAGGGGTGAAAAAAGCAGCATGGAAAGTGCGGATAAACTGGTTACTGTTAGTGCTAACAAAATAAATTGATTTAGAAAGCTTGCTATTATCCCAGTTCCTACAGTAGCTCCAAATCCTAATGTTAGTAGTATTAGTACTGTTGTAAATGAGTCTTCAGCCAAATTTATAACCCAATCCCTAGCCCAACCCACAGCCTCACCCACAGCCCAACCCGCAACCAAACCCACAACCCAACCCATAAACCAACCCACAAACCAACCCACAGTCCCAACCACAACCACACCCACATCCCTACCCATAAACGCACCCACAAGAGTATTTAAGACAAAATCAAACTGCTGTAAGTCTTTCTAGTAGGGCTGGGGAGTGTGGAAATAGAAAAAGCGATCGCATTCTCACTTTCCGAAATACCTTAGTGCTACACTGTAGTCAATATCAAACCTCATCACAACTCCAATGAGATAGCACAAATGAAGTAGTACCAAACACCTGTTGCACTAAAGCAACAAATGTCAACGAAGAATAAACGCAACTAGTTTGACAGGGTTACTTCACATAGTCATGCACTAAAAATATTGTCATCATTCCTATCTATATAGAACCGTTTGACGATTGTCTGCGGCTGAGTTTTTTTTGTGTCTAATTTACCCGTAAATTTTGGAAATATGCGGGTGGAAGTTTGCGAATTGAGGTTTGAGAATAATGCCGAAAAAATCAATATTGTTAGCTGAGAATTTAGCCTATGACCTCAGCGTAGATAGAACTTTGTTTCAAGGAGTTCATGTGAATATCGACGCGGGCGATCGCATTGCTTTGGTTGGTCGCAACGGGGTAGGAAAATCAACACTTTTCAAGATACTTGCAGGTCAAATTAACCGATATACAGGTTCAGTTTGCTGTAATGGTATTGTCTATTATTTGCCACAAATCAGCACTATCAGACAAGAAATTACAGCAGATACAGTACTTAATTTTTTGATTTCTATCTCTGATGAATGGTGGAAGATTGAGGATATTTTGCAAACACAATTCCACACCAAAGTTGACTTATCTTTACCAATTGCTAACTTGAGTGGTGGAGAACTTACTAAACTGTTTTTGGCGATCGGTTTAGCTCAAAAGCCAAACTTGTTATTGCTCGATGAACCAACTAATCACATGGATTTGCAAGCATTAGAAAGCTTAAGACAGTTTCTTTTGAATTTCACAGGTGCGTATGTAATTGTCTCTCACAAGCCTTTTTTCTTAGACCAAGTAACAGAAGTAACCTGGGAACTTACACCTGTTGGTTTGAAAGTATATGGAGGTAATTTTTCTCATTATCGACAACAGAAAGAAATAGAGTTAGAAGCAGCATTGCGATCGCACGAAGTTGCCAGAAAGGAACTCAAACGTACCCAAATCACAGCGATGCAAGAACAGCAACGCGCAGCCCAATCTAGTCGCAACGGTCGCGCCAAGTTTCTGAATGGTAGTATTGATAGAATGGCAGCAGGACTGATTAAAACCAAAGCTGAGGTGTCTACCGGAACTGCGAAAAAGAAACATGAAGCAGCAGTAGCAAAGGCTAATCAAAAGGTTACACAGACGAAGGTCAAAACTACCAAAGTAACGAGTATTCAGCTAGAAGAAAAAAATCAAAAACGCCGAAATCTAATTAATATCCAGGGTGCAAATCTTAGGATATCAGAGCGTCTATTGATTCAAAATATTCAACTGCATATATCATCTGGCGATCGCATAGCCATTATCGGTGCAAACGGTTCTGGTAAATCGAGTCTGGTAAAGGCAATTTTGGGAATGGAAAACCAAACAGCGGTTTTAGAATCAGGTGAGGTTTTGCTCACACCAGCGATGAAAGCTGTATATCTCGATCAAACCTACGAATTGGTAAATCGCCAATACACAATTCTAGAAAATATGCAAGCTGCCAATCCCGATCTCAGCTATCAGCATTTACGTCAACAACTGGGACACTTTCTCTTTAAATATGATGACGTTCACAAAAGCGCCTCTGTACTGAGTGGAGGTGAATTAGCAAGATTAGCGATCGCTATGATTAGTATCTCAGAAATCGATCTACTGATTCTCGATGAACCAACTAATAACCTAGATATTGAAACTGTTGAACAAATAGTAATAGGTATCAATGATTACCAAGGAGCGCTTTGGGTAATTTCCCACGATATAGATTTTCTCAGCCAGATTAACATTACCCAAGGTTTCAAGTTGAGGGAACAAACTTTGCAAATGACAACTTATTTACCAAGTACACCAGAGCAATATTATCGAGAGTTGCTGGAATACAATCAATAAAGCGATCGCCTTATGTAAATTTCTAGTAAATTTCTACCTCAACAACAGAAGCCGTAAAGCATACAGGCAAGTTATAATTCTCTTGCGGTGCAACGTAACAAAAATTTATGAGTAACCCCCTTGTACAAGCCTTTTTCGTAGGCAGAGCGGTAGCAGAAGTAGTTAATGAGCGTTTAGAGGTCGCCTTGACCGATGCTTTGAGCGATCTGGGCAAATTTGATGCAGAAGCTAGAGAGCAACTGCGCCAATTTACAGAAGAAGTTTTAGAGCGAGCAAATCGGGCAGCAGAAGCAGCTAATGCCAGTCAACCTACCCCAGGTACTGGGCAAGCCAGTTCTGATTCAGGTGACTTGCAAGCAGAGATTGATGAATTACGAGCTGAAATTGCCCTGTTACGAACAGAATTGCAACATTATCGTAGAACTTCTGCATAAATTTTAGTCATTGGTCATTGGTCATTAGTCATTAGGCTAAGAATTATGCACAAATGACAAAGGACAAAGGACAAATGACACTTAAGAAAGAATAGTTTAGGAATCAGAGTGTCTTTTCTTCCAAGTGATTCGATCGCAAACCAACGGTAAACAAAGTATATGGAACAAGGTTATTCAGAGAAGGCATACCGTTGGAATCGGGAAAAATACTCTAGCAAACGGCGTTTTGTGGACATTTGGTCTTTTGTCTTGACCTTACTGTTCAAACTTTGGCTATACAACAAATCTTGGAGTTATCCGGGAGGTGTGACTGATGTCAAGCAAGCTGCAAGACGCAAAACCCAAGCAGTCTGGATTCGCAATACTCTATTGGATTTAGGGCCAACCTTCATCAAAGTTGGGCAACTGTTTTCTACCCGTGCTGATATATTCCCTGGTGAATATGTAGAAGAACTAGCCAAGTTACAAGACAAAGTACCGGCATTTAGCTATGAGCAAGTAGAAGCGATCGTTGAGAAAGAACTAGGCAAGAAAATTCCTGAACTTTTCCATAATTTTGAACCTATTCCCTTAGCTGCTGCTAGCTTGGGGCAAGTACACAAAGCTATACTACATACTGGAGAATCAGTTGTTGTTAAGGTGCAACGTCCTGGGCTAAAGAAGTTATTTGAAATAGATTTACAGATTCTCAAAGGAATTACCCGCTACTTTCAAAACCATCCCAAATGGGGACGTGGACGAGATTGGTTGGGTATTTACGAAGAATGTTGTCGCATTCTTTGGGAAGAAATTGATTATCTTAACGAAGGTCGTAACGCCGATACTTTTCGCCGGAACTTTCGCGGCTACGATTGGGTGAGCGTCCCCAGAATATACTGGCGTTATGCTACTTCCAGAGTGCTGACTTTGGAATATCTCCCTGGAATTAAAATTAGCCAATATGAAGCTTTAGAAGCAGCAGGTTTAGATCGAAAAGCGATCGCTCGTCAAGGTGCTCAAGCCTACTTACTACAATTGCTCAATAGTGGCTTTTTCCACGCCGATCCTCATCCAGGCAATATTGCCGTTAGTGCAAATGGTGCTTTGATATTCTACGATTTCGGCATGATGGGGCGGATTAAGTCCAACATCCGCGAAGGATTGATGCAAACACTGTTTGGTATTGCCCAAAAAGATGGCGATCGTGTTGTGCAATCTTTAATAAATTTAGGTGCGATCGCCCCAACTGATGATATGGGCCCAGTACGGCGTTCCGTCCAGTATATGCTGGATCATTTTATGGATAAGCCCTTTGAGAACCAATCAGTTGCAGCAATCAGTGACGACCTTTACGAAATAGCTTATAATCAGCCATTTAGATTTCCAGCAACTTTCACTTTCGTGATGCGAGCCTTTTCTACTTTAGAAGGGGTAGGTAAAGGCTTAGATCCAGAGTTTAACTTTATGGAAGTTGCCAAACCTTATGCAATGCAACTTATGACCGATATGAATGGTTCTGAGGGGAATAGCTTTCTTAACGAATTAAGTCGTCAAGCAGCTCAGGTAAGTAGTACCGCCTTTGGTCTACCACGTAGATTAGAGGATACACTAGAGAAGCTAGAGCAAGGAGATATGCGCTTGCGCGTTCGGTCTATAGAAACTGAACGCCTGCTGCGACGACAGAGCAGTATTCAGCTCTCAATAAGCTATGCTCTGTTAATCAGCGGTTTCACGCTTTCAGCTACTATTTTAGTGGTTAAGGATTATGTATGGTTAGCACTGCTGCCTGCTTTAATTGCAGCTGCGCTTTCAGCGATCACGATCCGATTACTTTTACGCCTCGACCGTTACGATCGTATGTATTAATTGTTGCAAAAAATTTATGAAACTTAATTTCACGGGTTTTAGCGATCCGGGACTTATTCGTTCTAATAATCAGGATGCTTACTATATAGACCCAGAAGGACGATTTTTCGTTGTTGCCGATGGTATGGGTGGTCATGCCGGAGGTGAAGAGGCAAGTCGGATTGCTACTGAAGAAATTCAGGCGTATTTGGTAGCAAATTGGGAAACTTCTAAGTCTTCTCAAGAATTACTAGAACAAGCTTTGTGGGGTGCCAATGAAGCGATTTTGCAGGATCAGCAAAATCATCCCGAACGCGCCGATATGGGGACAACTGTTGTAGCAGTAATTTTTCGCTCCCCAGAGTCGCCTTGGTGCGCTCATGTTGGCGATTCGCGGCTGTATCGCTTCCGCGAGTCGCACTTAGAACAGGTGACGGAAGACCACACTTGGGTAGCACGAGCAATCAAAATCGGTGACATCACCTTAGATGAAGCACGATTACATCCTTTTCGCCATGTATTATCGCGTTGTTTAGGGCGTGAAGACTTGCATCAAATTGATGTACAACCACTAGATGTAAAAGTTGGCGATCGCTTGCTGTTATGTAGTGATGGTCTTACAGAAGAACTTGTCGAGCAGAAGATTGCTAACTGCCTCCAAAATAGTCCTTGGCTTGATAAAGCCGCCATCTCTCTTGTTGAGGCTGCCAAAGAGCATGGAGGGCACGATAACATCACAGTTGTCATCGTCTCGCTTGAAGAAAATAGTCATTAGTCATTAGTCATTGGTCATTGGTCATTAGTCGATGCTTAGTAACTTTAAACAAATGACAAAGGACAACTGACAAAGGACAAATGACAAATCCGGTAAATATACTCAGTAATTTGTTCAGCGTGAGCATTTTTCCTTTTTACAATTTGATACAAATATTTTTAGCCTCTAAAATCACCCAAAGAGGATAAATTTGTATAAATTAGGAAATTGACATCTTGCACGTAATAAGGTAAAGCGACTATAATTCACGCTTATTACCATTAATTCCCCAACCTCCTTACAATTTCCCTCCTCCGAAGCTTCTTCCACCCTTGCGGAGACAGCATCTTAGGCTTTTTAAACACAAAGACTAAGACGGGTTTTACATAGCACCAAATATTCTCTTTAAAGGATATTTGTGCAAAGCAGGAAGGAATGAGAGAGGTAGTTATACCTATCTAAGACCAAATAGAGCTTATTTTCCGGAATATGGTTCAGCTGACTTGGGTGGTATATCAGTAGGATTAGGTGCAAGATATCAAAACAGAAAAAAGTCCACACTTTGGATGTGGGCAATCTGTCAAACAATTGTTATCTTTCGTAATACGGAGGAACAAATGTTGGACAGATATAAGTCCAAATATTATCCCATTTGGACTTCTGTGAGCGATATCACCTTTACGCGTTGTTTTTTCGGAGTAATTATGAATCAACCAATGAAACTATCCTTGGAACAGCAATTCAGCATCTGCTCATTTGCTACTCAGGTGCAAAATATGAGCCACGATCAAGCTAAAGATTTTTTAGTCAAGCTCTATGAGCAAATGGTCGTGCGCGAGGCAACTTATCAAGAGCTTCTTAAACACCAGTGGGGCTTAGATTCCGGTTCCACTATGGCATAGAGTCGTTCTAATGTCGCAGTGGGCGACCTCCTTCTCTTGCTTGGTTCCAAGGAGGAAAAGAGCTGGGGATGCCGGGGCGTCAACTTCGATAAGTAATTCCACAATAATATGGCGCAAAAGTTCAATTCCCGAAATTAACTAAGAATGAGTAAACATTGTCTACGGCATATCTGATGAAGTCTAGACTAACTTTAGCATTGCAGGGTAGAACTGTTGTTTGCTTTAGCCAAACTTTTTGTTGTTTCGTCTAATGAGGGAATCACACCTGCACAAATTGACAATCCACTGGAATATTTGCAGAGGAAGATTCAGAGATAATTTATATACTACTGCTTTAGCAGCTAGTGATTTCACTCTTTATACATATAACTAGAAGTTACATCTTTATATATATTTTGTTTATAAAACGTTACATTCTGAGAGCGACCACCTATGAAACACGTAACATTAAGAAATTATGCCTAGCTGGAAAGATCGTATGGAGAATCTGTATCTATACTTTCCAGTTTTGTTATAATCTGAGGCTTAATCTTTTCGTACTCGTTTTTGAGTAAACTTTTACTAATTTGCGGGTCGGCAGAGGACATGAAGGTATTGCTGATTGCGACCCACTCTTGCAGTCGTTGCCGCTGGGCAGAAGCGACGCTGGAAAGTAAGATGTGGGTACAGGGATTTGGTGCTTCTCGTGCAAAGAATAAGAGGCGGTAGTAACCTGTGTGCTGTAGTAACCGAGCAATTTCTTGACCAAGGCTGGTTTTGAGATCGAGATAATAAGGCAACCATTTAGCGCCATGCTTGCGATTGTAGATGACAGTAATCCATAGGAGCATGGGATGGGGGATAGAGATGAACAGAAATTGGTTATAGCGTGTACAGAGTAAGCGTTTTTGAATTTCTTCTTGCGGTAGCATCACCCACAAAGCTGGTAAAACCTCCCCATTGGTATGAATGGGCTGGGGAAACACAATATCGGCAATTGGTTTATTTTTGGGCCAGGAAATGGCACGAGTGATTTCATCGTTTGACCAGGATACCCGCAAATCGGCTTTGGTCTTTTGTTCAAGCTCAGTGCTAGCTGTAGTAGTAGGAACGAGGGAATGGCTGGCTTGCTGAATTTTGCGTGTATGCTCAGGCTTTTCTAAAGATGCTAAAACTCTGAGGATTTCAGTAATACTTTGGGGGCGATCGCGTGCTACTTTAGCTAGACAACTCATCACCAAATTTTCAATTTCTTTTGGTAGTTCTAATCCAGGCACAGCCTCAGAAAAAGAACGTGGTTTTTGATAGTGATGTGTTTTATACCACGCACCAAAAGAGTGAGTTGGTGCCACCAGTGGCATTTTGCCTGTGAGCATCTCAAACATCATGACGCCCAAACTATAAATATCAGCACGGTTGTCTAATTCTTTACCCTCCATCTGTTCGGGAGAAGAATAAGCCAATGTCCCCAAATAAAATTTTGTATGGTCGCCATCTGACTGTAATAACTTAGCAATACCAAAATCTAGAACCTTGACCAATTCTCCAAAACTGGGATCTTGAATCACCAGCATATTGCTTGGCTTGACATCGCGATGGATAATTGGGCAAATAGCGCCATCAACCGGGATGCCATCATGGGCGCACTGTAACCCTAAGCTGAGTTGACGCGCCATACTGAGGAATCTAGCTAAAGGTAATCGTTGCTTGCGAATAATATTGTTCAGGCTTTGTCCTTGTAAGTATTCCATAACGTAGAACGGGGTGTTATTGTCATCTACGCCGTAGTCCATAACTCGGACAATATGGATACTTTTTTGCCCTAGTAAAGCACAGGTTTTTGCTTCTCGCTCAAAACGGTCTTGCAATCGCATCTTTTCATTTTGGATTGATAGAGCCAGAAACTTAACTGCAACAGGTACACCTCCCAACAATGTATCTTTAGCACGATAAACCCGACCCATTGCTCCAGTACCGATTAACTCTTGGAGTTGGTAGCGTTTGCTGAGTAAGCGACCAATGTTGGGGTCTGACATAGAAAATTCGACTCCAAAAGCAGTTTGTAAATATTTGGGAGGACAAGTGCATTCAAAAATTGTGGTGTAGTTTTAGTTTGCCCAATTTTGACTAATGCGCTATCACTCTTGGCATCTCCTTTTCTCTACGAGACGTTGCTTTGTGTTGGGAGAAGACGGCATTAGTTTGGCTACACCAGGACTTACGCAACTGATTAAGCAATGGCGTGCGGAGCGCGCCGACTGCCTAAAAACTAAGCCATTGACATAGCAATATCTGGACGTTTTAACTGCCCAATTAAATAATTTGACAACTAGCCATGTTTAATTTGATAAACCTGTCTTTGTAGGTTAAAAAACCCTTAAATTCGCATTAGTTCACGAAGATAGACTTAGTTTATGTAATAACGAATTATATTCACCCAATACTTTTAAAAAATCTTCTGATTACCTAACAATGTTTTTAATCTTCAAGCTAATTATTACTATGTAATAATGCATTATTCATTAGTAATCTGTAATATTTAAGTGTTATTTCTTCGTTTTTCCTGTTGATTAGGATATATATCAAAACTTGATTTGTTCTTCATTATATAATATTGAATTCGACGCTCAACAATACTATTAAATCTGGACATAAAATCATAAAAGAAACCCGGATGTTTCCTGATTCTTGTGAATGCTGTTAACCATTTTCTTTGTTTTATAGGTTCTACAACTTGAAGATAAGCTAGATTTTTCTTATAGACTGAGAGATTATAAGATAGAGCACGCATTAGAGTAGGATTATTTTTCACAATGTCTTGTTGCATGAAAGAAGTAGTAGTTTTACAGTATTGATTTAGACGTGGTAATTGGCTTTGATATACAAGAGAACCAGGGCGTGAACGGTAGAAATAATAGGGTTTTGGCTCAATAAAAAACCTAGCTCCTTTGATTAAGCATTTCATGTCAATCCAAAAATCTTGACCCATTCTAATTTCTTCATCGTACTCGATGCCGTTCTTAATCAGGAATTCTCGTTTGAATAGAGGCTTGCTTAAGCCAAGATGCAACCCTGGTTGCCCATAGACATCAGTTTCTACAAAATAAACAATATCAATTTGGAAGATTTTATCTATACGTTCTCCACTTTCTTGAATCAATGTACTCCAAGGAGATGTTGTACCGTCTTCGATCAAATAAACATCATCAGCAATCATGTCTGCATTTGTTTTATTTGCCAAAGACACAAGATTTTCTAATCTTTTGGGAGCATACCAATCATCTGAATCAAGTACAGCAATCCATTCTCCTTGGGCTGCTCTGAAGGCGCGATTACGTGCCGCCGCCGCTCCAACATTTTGCTGATTAACTATCACTTTGAGACGTCGATCGGTGAAACTTTTAGCGACTTCTACAGTTTTATCACTTGAGCCATCATCGACCATGATAACTTCAATGTCAGTGAGTGTTTGCTTTAAGGCTGACTCTATTGCCTTTCCAATATAAGTTTCAGTATTGTAAGCAGGGATAATAACGGAGACTTTAGGATTCACGAAACTGAACTCCTGACTACATGGTTAGGTAAAATACTAAAATCCTGACCATAATTTAATCGTTTCTTTTTTACTATACAACTCAGTAGGTCGGTAAAAATATACGATGAGTGGTTAAAGTCGGGTAGGAGATATTAGGCGTTGGTAAACCAGTGCGTTGCCAGAGTTCTTTGAACGGCAGTTTTTGGCTTAGAAGAACAGCAAAGCGGTGAGGTAGGGCTGCTTTTAAGCTGACTGACGCTCTAGGCTAGCTTCCATTGTGCTAGTTAAAAAATGACCAGCCAAGATACCACTACTGAGGTAATATGTATCTTGCGAAATCCGGTGTAGGGTTTCAAAACCACTACGACGCTGACGATCGCTTAGTACCCAGTAACGCTGTACGATAGTATCTAGACCAATCCAGCCTTCGCCTTCAACCTGCCCCAAAATATTATGTTGTAGTAAAAAAGTATACTGACGCTCTCCATCATGCAACCGCCCCTTATATTGCAGAGAGATTTCAGAGCGATCACTACCTGGAAATATCAGTTTTGTGGCCATAGTAAACCAGTTATCTCGATTCCAAGCTACCAATGTCATACCCTTGACGCTGATTGGCGTACCATTACGTTCCAGCCAATTTCCTTGCATTGCCCAGCGTCCTGGTTCCAATAAAAAAGTATGAGCCACCTTTTATTCCTTGTCTTGCTTGAGTGCTGCCAAGACTACAGTTATAGCAGTGCTAAGTTGCGTTAGCGATAGCGGGACGTTTAGCCTATAAAGATAGTAGCTTTGAATATTGATAAAGACAGTGCTAAGTTGCGTTAGCGATAGCGGGACGTTTAGCCTGTGGAGAATGGAGAAATTTTTTATCTTGTTTATTGTTCTTGACTCAGAACTGACCTTGGTAAATTTCTCCCAAAAGTACTTCTTGAGGTGCACCAGTGGCTGTAGGTAAGTTGCCAGGAATACCCAAATGTCGCCAGTAGGCTAAAACCGCGAAGGCGATCGCTTCTTTAAAATCTGCACTCAAGCCGACTTCATCTGTTGTGGAGACTGGTATCGATCCTAACAACAACTGTAACCTTTGTTTCAAATAAAGATTGCGACTACCACCACCACATAATAATACTCGTTGTGGCATTTCTGGCAAAAAAGTGTGGTAACTATGAAAAATTGAAGCAGCTGTAAGTTCTGTGAGAGTTGCCAGTACGTCAGCAGGATTGAGTTGGTATGCTTGAGCATCTTTTAAACACTGATGCAAGTAAGTCACACCAAATAATTCGCGTCCAGTGGATTTGGGCGGCGGTAGATGAAAGTAGTCTTGGTTGAGCCATTGTTCTACTAATTGATAGCAAGGAGTACCACTTGCTGCCCAATTGCCATCTTCATCATAAGTTTTAGCACCACCGCTTAAATGCTCCACCGCTAGGTCCAACAGACTATTTCCAGGGCCAGTATCCCAACCACGAATTTTTGAGAGCCAGTCTCCATGCCGAGGCGGAATATAAGCAACATTGCCAATACCACCAATGTTTTGAATACAACGCCCCTCCTGGGGATGACTGAGTAAATAAGCATCGACTCTAGGCACGAGAGGCGCACCATGACCACCAATAGCAATATCAGCAACGCGGAAGTTACTCACAGTCGTAATGTTCATAAGATGTGCAATTAATGCACCTCGCCCTAGTTGAAGACTATAACCCAAAGGACTGCCCAATGCTGTTAACGGATAGCTAGAGTTTAGCCCGTGGGTAGCGATCATTTCTCTCCCCCTGCTCCCCTGCTCCTCTGCTCCCTGTGCTCCCTCTTTGGGTGGTCGATGATAAACCGTTTGACCGTGGGAACCAATGAGAGTGGCGCGCTGATGACCAATTTGAATATTTTGGGCGGCTTGGGCAAAGACTTGGGCGATCGCATCATCTATTTCCGCTAATTCTGCCATTGAGATGGCAACGCCTGCACCAACTGCTAATATTTTTTCTCTGAGTTGGGCTGGATAAGGATATGTTGCCCCGGCTAGCAACTCAACTTTGAGATCCAATTCTGTACCGGAAATCTCTACCAACGCAGCGTCTATGCCATCTACGGATGTGCCACTAATTAAACCAATAACGCGAGTAGGGACAACAGCTTTTTCAGTTGAATGCATCGGTCGAAATTCTTTTGTTGATTGCAAGAGTTTAGTTTAATTCATGTTAATAGCTATGTCAAAACACTCAGGTTGCATAGTTAATTACAGAAGAAAAAGTAAATATAGCGACGGAAGAATCTCAAAACCAATAGCAATACCACGAATCTATTTATATTTATCAGCAAACAAAGAATTTAAAACAATTTTGTTTGTTATCTTAATTGCTCCTTAATCAGGAGAACATCCGAAGATACAAATTCTTAATATATGCAGGCTAACTTTACAACTTTTTTACTTTCAGATAAATAACAGATATACTATCCACTTTTTCTGCAAGTGAAACTACTGATTTATGTTCAAGAATAGGGCAAATTATTGGCTAAATATAGGAATTTTTCAATAAATACAAATCCAGTAGTTTCATCCTATTGTTTCTTATAGAAGACACTACATAATGAATCCAAGTCGCAAACGAACTTTTCAACAATTAAAAATACAAAATTTCAAGATTATGTCTCTTACAAAAATTGCTTGTATCGCTGCTTTATCCTTATCTGCAATCTCCTCATTTATCTATGCGGGTTCTGCCCAGGCTATTTCCTTCCAAATAACCACTGGCATTGCAGGCCCTAATGGAGAAACTGACCAAGGTGCTTTTTCTGAGTTTACTCAACTTCCTGGTACGACAACTGTTAACTTCAATAATGGTCAAGCACCAACCACTGGTTTTGCTAAATACTCTTTTGAAAATAACAGTGGAACCAGCAGTGTGAGGTCAGATGTATGGGCACCTGCTGGGGCAAATGGTGAGGTCAATAATGGGAAGTATTTGGCAGTTTTCAACGGCGATAAAGTCACAATTAACCTTGCAAGTTCCCTCAATTATTTCGGTATTGACTGGGGAGCTATTAGTTCTGGTAACGTTTTTTCCTTCTACAATGGCGATAATCTAATCAAATCATTTACAACTGAGGATGTGAACCCAGTTGCTCCAATTCGTGCATCACAGCATGGCGGTGAAGGAAATGGCTACCTTCACTTCTACTCAGATAGTAGCAACGATATTTTCAACAAGATTGTCATTACCCAAACAGGTGGTGGTGGATTTGAAAGCGACAACCATTCTTTCCATCTAGGAACTGACAAATTTACAGGTTTTGACCCTAAGTCTGTTCCTGAGCCTAGTATTACATTAGGCATGCTAGCTGTAGGTGGTATGTTTCTACGCAAGCGCAAGAACGAAAAGTTACAAACTGTAAGACAATCTCATTAAACATATCAATCTGAACTCAGTAAGATTTTCTCTATAGTCTAACCTTAGCCTGTAGAAGGATTTCAAAACTTAGTTAATATTAAATGCAACTCAGGGTGAGTTTACTTAGGTAAACTCGCCCTAATCCATTTGCCATTTATAATCGGGGCTTCTTCTACAGTCAATGCTACGCGCAGCAAGCTAAGAAAATTTTCTTTAACTAGACTTTTTATTCATGCAAAATTGGGAGAAGGGGTTGAGGGATGTAGCAAGATCCCGTAAGGTGGGCAAATTTTACATTTCATTTGTGCAAGAGGTTTACTCAATACTGCTTAGAGCTTAACCAGACCGTATTGAGAGTGAACCGTAATTTTGACTCCTATAGGTTATTGCATGAATAAAATATACGTGGATTAGTTTAGATATAATAATGACTCATTCTTTGTTGTCCTAACTGGAGAAATTAATGGGTCGCGCCAAAAAGGTTGTCCTGGCATATTCTGGCGGAGTGGATACCTCAGTTTGCATCCCCTACCTTAAGCAAGAGTGGGGTGTGGAAGAGGTGATTACCCTAGCAGCAGATTTAGGTCAGGGAGATGAATTAGAGCCAATCAGAGAAAAAGCTCTGAAATCGGGTGCAAGTGAATCCCTAGTGGCGGATGTTAAAGACAGCTTCGTTAAAGATTACGCCTTTGGAGCGATTCAAGCCAACGCCCTTTATGAAAATCGTTATCCTCTAGGAACCGCCCTAGCTCGTCCACTGATTGCCAAAATATTAGTAGAAACAGCCGAAAAATATGGTGCTGATGCGATCGCTCACGGTTGCACTGGCAAAGGCAACGATCAGGTTCGCTTTGATGTCTCTGTCACCGCCTTAAACCCCAACCTGAAAATCCTCGCACCAGCCAGAGAATGGGGGATGAGTCGTGAGGAAACGATCGCTTATGGGGAAAAGTTTGGTATTCCCTCACCAGTTAAAAAATCTTCTCCCTATAGTATTGACAAAAATTTGCTTGGTCGTAGTATTGAAGCTGGTTTACTCGAAGATCCTTCATTTGAGCCACCAGAAGAAATTTATGAGATGACCAAAGCGATCGCTCAGACTCCCAACGAGCCAGAGTACATTGAAATTGGTTTCCAGGGTGGTATCCCCACAACTCTCAACGGTATAGCCAAAAAGCCAGTTGAGCTAATTGAAGAACTCAATCAGGCGGTGGGAAATCATGGCATCGGACGGATCGATATGATTGAAAACCGTCTGGTGGGGATCAAATCGCGGGAAATCTACGAATCACCTGCAATGTTGGTGCTAATTCAAGCACATAGGGATTTAGAAAGCTTGACGCTAACAGCAGACGTTACCCATTACAAGCGTGGGATTGAAGAAACTTACAGCCAAATTGTTTACAACGGTTTGTGGTACAGTCCACTCAAAGTTGCACTCGATGCTTTTATTCAAAAGACACAAGAGCAAGTCTCTGGAACTGTGCGAGTGAAGTTGTTCAAGGGCAACTCTACGATAGTTGGGCGTTCGAGCGATAATTCTCTCTATACTCCTGATTTGGCAACCTACGGAGCCGAGGATAAATTTGACCACAAAGCCGCTGAAGGCTTTATATACGTTTGGGGACTACCGACTCGCATTTGGTCAAAGCAGATTAGGGGTTAAGAGTTAGGAGTTGGGAGTTAGGAGTTAGGAGTTAAAAAAGCAAAATACAAAAGTAAAAGTTAAAAAAATTCACTTTTTACTTTACTCTTTACTCCTCACTCCTCACTTAGTTTATGCTTGACTTACTCTTCTGCTGCACCTTTAACTTGGCGAGACTCCAGCCACAGGGGCACAATAATTAAGGCAGCGAGGATTAGTAAAGCTGCGATCGCAAATTGACCCACCCAAGCAACCAATTGTTCTAAAGAGACTATTTTGCCAGCAAAAAAAGCTAATGTCACCATCAAACTAGCCCAAGCAACTGCTCCTAAAAAGTTATATAAAAAGAATTTTCTAAAGGGCATTTCAGCTATACCAGCTAGTGGTGCAGCAAAAACTCGTAACAATGCCAAAAAACGCCCAAAAAACACTCCTTTAGCAGCGTTTTGACTAAATTGATCTTTAATACTCAGCAGCCGCACTTCAGAAATCCGAAATATACTGCCAACTTTTACCAGAAAAGCCCAACCGCTAACTCTACCAATCCAATAGCCACAAGTACCACCAATGACAGCACCCATAATTGCGTCACCGAGAACCAGCCAGAAATTTAGTTCATCGCTGCCAGCTAAAAACCCGCCTACTAAGGTCACGGTTTCACCAGGAAGGGGAATGCCTAAATTTTCTAGCAAAATTCCGAAAAAAATTGCCCAATACCCGTAATTATGAGCAACTTCCTGGATATTTTCTAGTGAAATCAGCTCTAAAGACATTCCACACCGCCGTCTTTACAAATTTTTACTTTTACTATATTTTTACATTTTTGCTTGTTTTTGGGTGGGGTGTCAATCAAACTAATACATAACTTCTACTCTATGGTAACTATTAACTTATGACTATTAAATATACAATTTTTGGGATTGGTACCACATGTTCATAATTTATTAAAAAAAGATTAAAAATTTTATAGAAAATTTATAAATATCCGTTTAAATTGTGAAAATCTTGTAAAAGATACGGTTGATACCGAAATTGTTAGGCGCTTATGCCTATATTGATGAAAGTTATCACAAATTATACGACATGAATACTGAAATAATCTCTCTCAACTGTAGGACTAAAATTGCCCAAATATCTGGGTAAAAGGTCATTTTACCGTTGAAAGAGAAGAAGTATTGATGTCTTTTTCAATTTTTTGTCAAGTGTTCCAATTACCCTGTTAAATTCATGGCTTTCACACAAGAACTTCAAGTGATTTTGTTTAAACCCCAAGGAAGCATAGATTTGCAAGGCGGTAAGGCTTTGAGCGAACAAATGGCTGGAGTAGTCCCTCAAGCTTATCAACTCTGGGTTATCGACCTAGCAGAAGTTAACTTCATGGACAGCTCTGGGTTAGTTCCTTTAGTAAAAGGCTTAAAAGCTGCACGTCAGAGTGGTTGCCGCTTAGTTCTATGCAACGTACAAGCTCCTGTACGGTTGATTTTGGAACTTACCCAACTCGATACAGTGTTTGAAATTTTTGACACTTACCAAGATATTTTTACCAACGTTAAAGATAACAGTCTGATGCTAGCAGACTAACTAATAAATCTACCTATGGAAGGATGGCGGAGTCAAGCAATATTTGCATTTTTTCACATTCTCTTTAAAAATAACAGTCTGGTGCTAGCAGGCTGATTTTCTTTATTGTCTAGAGAAGAATGTTGAGGGAAACTCATATCTTTGAAGCTAGGTAGTATAAATTGCATGAGTTGGAAGTCATCTACCTAAAGCAGTAAAGTCAGAAATTGCCAAAATCGATCAAAGCAAATGCAACTGTTTGTGATACTCCCCAGCCTTTTAAATCCAGGGTTGTGCAAATTACTCTAAGCTAATTGTTTTATATGGGACGTAACTAGTGAAAGGAAGCAGGAGGTAAGAAAGGTTAGAATCTCAGCTTTTAGATTATTTCTAACTTTATAGTTATTTTTGCCTCGATTTACTACTTGGATGCCTCCAAGATGTTTTGATGCATCAATTTCTTACCTCTTAGATTCCACCATTATGATAATTTTAGGCATTCTGGGGAGTTGAAATATTAGTTTGTTCGGATGCTGGGCGGGAAAAATTTGGTAAATCAATACCGCTGTGACTAGCATTGCGAGTTTTGAGTGCTAAACGGTAACTCACACTTTGCAGTTCTGCTTGCAGTTGGCGGTTTTCCCGTTGTAGCGTTGCTACCTTTTCTCTCACTGGCGTCATCCGCTCCTCAAACTTCCGACGGTAAATTTGAGGCAACTCTTGTACTACTTGCTCCAACATCCGAGTGCGATCGGTAAGTTCTTGAACTGACTGTCGCAATTGGTAAATTTCGGAGTCACGAGTTGTAATTTGCTCTTGGTAAAACGCCACCTGCTGTTCCACAGCTTGGAGTTGTTCTTGTAAAGTGTGTAACTGAGTCAGATCGCGCTCCAATTCCGGCTGCTGAGGCATAAAACTAGTGTTACCCTTTACCAGCCGGAAAAGTTCTTGAGATAGTTGTTGCACTAATTGATCGCGAAGTTGCAACTCTTGGCGTAGCTGCGATACTTCCGTTGAGAGAACTTGAATATTAGGTGTATCAGATTGGCTCACAGTAGCTTAAAGCTCCCATTCAGAATCTTGTCCACTTTTAGGTATAACTGCGGGAGTACTACCTTTGGCAAGTATTTGTTAATTTAGCATTCCCAAACAAGTGACGAAAAAAGAAAAAGACAAAATTTTATTGAATGGGAGTGGGGATTGGGGAGTGGAGAGTTAGGAGTTAGGAATTCTTCTCCTGCTTCCCCTACTCCCTCATCTCCCTCATCCCACTCACCTCCCTACACTGTTGCAGGTGCAGCTACTTTAGTAGGCTTTTCTTTTTCCTCTTTAGGGGGTTTTTCTTCTTCAATGTCCTGCTTAATTGTCAAATAGCGAATCACTTCTTCACTCAAACGCATAGCGCGTTCAAAAGGAGCGATCGCAGTTGCAGGCGCGCTGTAGTTTAATTGGATGTAGATGCCATCCCGGTGTTTTTTGATTTCGTAAGCTAGACGGCGCTTACCACGATTTTGAATTTGGATCTCTTCAGCACCCTGTTCGCGAAGCAAATTCTGATATTTAGTAACTGCTTGCTCTACCTGTTCCTCTCCCAAGTCAGGACGGAGGATGTACATTGTTTCGTAATTTGTAGTCATATTTTTCAGTTTCCTCATGGACAAAAGTGGCTGCTGACATTAATTTATACCTGACTTTTATTTAAAATGCCAGTATTAATCAACATCTGAAGCAACAAGGAACTATAATCTTACCAGTTTTCAATTTTGTTTCATTAGCCAAATCGCCAAAGTTTGGATTTTTTGCATGTCCCTAATGAAAACTAGGTTGAGAGGCAATCCTGATATTTCTTTCACAAGATCGATCGAGCTATCAGCTTCGCTAAGGGGTATCTTTCTTTAAAGGGCATCTTATAGCGATCGCTTTTTTGCTCAAGGCTCAATCGGTTGGCTAAACAGCTAACTGACGATTGCTAGGTACTCACAGCAACTAAAAAGCAGAAAAAAGGTATTTATCAAGGTTATGGCGCAGCGCTACGTGCGAATTCAAAATCCAGAAGGACAGATTTACTATGGGTTACTACAGCTATCCCTGAATGTACAGGTGCTAGATGCTCCACCCTGGTTACAAGGACAACCCACTGATTTAACTTTGACGCCAGAAAATTACCAAATTCTGGCTCCCTGCGCTCCCTCAAAAATTGTGGCCGTGGGTAAGAATTATGCAGATCATGCAGCCGAAATGGGAACTCCAGTACCTTCTGAGCCATTAATCTTTCTTAAGCCACCTACGTCAATCATTCCATCTGAAAAAGAAATTAAGTATCCTCCCCAGTCACATAGAGTTGACTATGAAGGAGAGTTAGCTCTAGTGATTGGCGATTACGCTTTTGAATGCACGCCAGAGGTAGCCCAAACCAAAATTTGGGGCTACACCATCGCCAATGACGTAACAGCGCGGGATTTACAAAAACAGGATGGTCAGTGGACGCGAGCCAAAGGTTTTGATACTTTCTGTCCTTTGGGACCTTGGATTGTGCGGGAATTAAATCCAGGAGCGAGATTGCAGACTTTTGTGAATGACGATGCTAATCCAGTTCAATCTGCCTGTATCGATCGGATGGTGTTTTCCCCCGATGTTTTAGTTTCCTATATCAGTCAGGTGATGACGCTACTTCCTGGTGATTTGGTGCTTACAGGTACGCCGGAGGGTGTAAGTGCTTTGCATCCAGGCGATCGCGTCCGCGTAGAAATTGAAGGTATCGGTCGCCTGGAAAACACCGTAGCGTCCCGTTAACTTCTAACGCACTTGCATATACACTGCATCAGAAATCGCTGGAATTTCTGCATAACGTCCGCTCACAGACTGGATGACTGAATATGCTGCTGCTCCCACTATGCCGATAAAAATGGTTGTGGATAGAGTTTGGATTGCAAAACCACCGGAAGGAACTAGTCCCACAACATCAGTTAGGATGCTAAACAAAAAGATAATGATATCCAAAAGGATTGCTTGCATGGTGTTGAAACGAATAAAATGACTAATTTTTTCATTTCTTACTACCAGCAAAAATAAAGCAAAGAAAATAATCATTCCTGCATAACGCACGCCGTAGTAAATTCTTAATAATGGCAGAAGCGGTAAAAACAGTAGTTGTAACGGTGGAAACTCTGATAGTAAATATCTACCAAATACAAAAACTTCAATTAGAGGAAGCAAATAAGGCAAGGAAGCAAAAATCCGATCTGAAACTGTTGTAGACCCGCGCCAAGACATTATGCGTTCTCCTGTGGTTAAATTTTAATAGTTACTTGAGCATAGGATAACGCAATTGCTGGTCTTGCTGAGAAATTCAACTATTCTATATGGGCGATGCGAAAGCCCATCATACATTCATATTGGTCTGGCTGCTGTTGAGTAAGTTTGCGAATGGCTTGGCCACAGCGCAGTTGACCCCCACGCCAACGGGGTTGACCGCTCCCGTCAGCGAGTAAACAAGACTGGCAAACTTGCTCAGGGGCAAGGATTTGCTCGTCCATTAAAATGACTAGCATCGAATCCCTCCTGTAAATCCTCATTGTCAACCCACATTTCACTCCGGGGAAGACGTGTTTTGTAGCGCTTCAAAGAGCCACTTCAGATAGATTGGATGCGTTTTGCGTGGTTAAGTGTTGTAATTTGCAATCTCGCTTTGCGCCTAACTTGGGCGATCGCAGAGGACACTTAAGAACCGCATCCTACCTCTTTGTAGCAAAAATGTGGGCAATTACGATTCAATAACAATTCTCAAGCGAATTTTAATTTATTGTACGTTGTGTCTATTGCAAAGTGGAAATTCTAGTAAAAAATAATACAAAAATTTTTGCATTAAGTTGAGCAAAGACAACTAACGCTATCCATTGCATCCCTGTTAATTTAGCACTAGAATCTGTCAAACTTAATATTTAGAAAACAACAAAAGCTTTACGCACAAGCAACACGGCGACTTATCGAAATTCCCTTGAGGTGAGTAGTTAAAGTGTGAGAAGTCAAGTCAGTAAAATTGAGTTAACTTGATAGCCATTTAAGTGAGGCATTTCTAAAATACTGAGGTAAACTTGCAAGCAAGTTAATACACAATATTACTCAGCGGCTCGTCGGTCTGGGCATCACTTACAATGGAACACTGGCAATTTCTGATACAGAAACAAGGCGCTCGCTCGTGGCATATCCTAGAATCGCCAAATTTGGAAATTTTGGAAGGGCAGTATAGAGTTTTGGCTCGTTCTAACCTTCTTAATACAGACGTGGAAGTGCGGGTAACTCACTCTTCAACCGAGGAAGTTCAACCAACGCGGCGAATTTTCAAGCGATCGCGTCGCACTAATTCAGAAGGCATAATGGCGGTAATTCCTTTTACCTACTTCCAACCGGGAGTTTGGGAGTTGCGGTGTTCCGGCGATTTGATGTCGGATCTGCTCGGTAAATCTTGGCAATACAGCGTGCAAGTACAAGTCTTCTCGCTGTTAGCAGAGAGAGAGCCGAGGAAAAATTTAGGATCGAGTTCACCCGACGATGGCGTAGATACTGTTTCTGAAAACTTGGAATCTAATGCCCCAGCAGAAACTGCAATTACGTTATTTACGTTTGAGAAAGCGATCGCAGTTTCTGAAGGACTGGCAATTACTACAGATGGCAACCTCACTGTTGCACCAGATGAAGAGAACTTGGAATCTAATGCCCCAGCAGAAACTGCAATTGAGCCAGAGCAAGCGATCGCAGTTTCTGAAGGACTGGCAATTACTACAGATGGCAACCTCATTGTTGCGCCAGATGAAGAGAACTTGGAATCTCATGCCCCAGCAGAAACTGCAATTGAGCCAGATCGAGCGATCGCAGTTTCTGAAGGACTGGCAATTACTACAGATGGCAACCTCATTGTTGCGCCAGATGAAGAGAACTTGGAATCTCATGCCCCAGCAGAAACTGCAATTGAGCCAGATCGAGCGATCGCAGTTTCTGAAGGACTGGCAATTACTACAGATGGCAACCTCATTGTTGCGCCAGATGAAGAGAACTTGGAATCTCATGCCCCAGCAGAAACTGCAATTGAGCCAGATCGAGCGATCGCTGTTTCTGAACTGGCAATTACTACAGATAGCAACCTTGTTACCACTGTTGCCTCAGATGAAGAGAACTTGGAATCTAATGCCCCAGCAGAAACTACAATTGAGCTAGATCGAGCGATCGCAGTTTCTGAAGAATTGGCAATTACTACAGATGGCAACCTTGTTACAACTGTTGCGTCAGATGAAACGGAAGAAGATGAAGATATAGTTATCGATCGGCCTGTAAGTCCTGTATGGCTCAAAGGAGAGACGGCAGAGCAGATTTTACAAAATTTAATAGATTTAGCTTTACCCACCTCTGAACTGCTGCCGCAAGATGAAAAAGTTACAGATTCTTCGGCAACACAACTACCGCCACCATTACTGCTAATTTTAAGTCAGGATAATTATATTGCTCGTTGGGGACAAGCTCTTATAATCAACGGGTATATAGAATTCCAAGAAAAGACAAATCTAGATTGGGATGAAACATCATCTTCAAAAAGCTTGCGGGCGCTTGCAGTAGAAATTGAACTGCGATCGCCCAAGAACTCGAAAATATTGACCAAAGTACGGCAACCCTTATCAGATAAGGAGTTGCCCTTTACCATCAATACCTCAATTGATATTCCTGCTGATTGTGAATCTAAGCTAATTTTGGCAGATATCAGTTTGTATGGGAAATTCGCCGATGCTGGCGAAGTCATGCCGTTAGCTACCCAGTCCTTCACCATTACAGCAGATGTAACAGAATTACTGGCAATCACAGCCGCAGCAAAATCTAGTACATCTTTAAATCACCTCATAGCAACATCGGACTCATCTGCTGCTTTCACAGAAACAGAGACACCTGTTAGGCTCGATTTAAAACTATTAAATCTGGTCAAAACTCCAAAAACAGACCAGTCTCAGATAGTTAATCCATCCCCAAACACACCTTTACCACCGCAAATTAACCTGCAAGTTCTGCGAGAAGCTAACCTGCGGACATCTAAGTTCAAGAATTCAAGCATTTCGTTGCCTCAATTACCGAAACTGCCCCCTATTCAAAGTGATGCCAACCTTCCCACAGATGTTGTTGCAGAACCACAGACACCGGAGGAGCTAAAAAAGGATGCTACTATAGCCACCATAAATTTAGAGCAGTTGGTCATCAAGCAACGTCGAATGCCAATAATCGAGACTACTTTGCCATACTTGAAACGGCTACAAGCTTCACTAAATGATGCCGAAGAAAAAGTAGAAAATAATGTTCCTCCAGATACATTGGAAGTTAAAGCGGCTGAAGACTTAGCAAAATTGGACGCAACTGTGGCTGAAGATGAAAATATACTTGAATTAGGAGTAGGTGACGCACAATTCCAGGAAGAATCTGTTGCTGAAGGTGAAGCCCCGCAAAATTCACAATTCCAGGAAGAATCTGTTGCTGAAATCGAAGTCCCGCAAAATTCACAATTTCAGGAAGAATCTGTTGCTGAAATCGAAGCCCCGCAAAATGCACAATTAATTACAACCGGAAACCTTTATTCATCTCCCCTGCTCAGGAAGTGGATGCAGAGCCAAGGATACTCCTTGCCTGAATATATCAACCATCTGCAACCTCAAGATTACAATAACTATGTTCCACCGCAGCAGATACCCCTTCCTCCTAGTACAGAAAATGCGAATGTTGATGTTAACTTGCCATTAGACCTAAATGCCAACACGGAGAATAATCTGAACGAAAATTGGAGCCGTTCACAACTTATGTTGGCTGAAATGCCCAACGGACAAGAGACATGCGAAGAAGTCGAAGGATTGGCTCCTGAACTGGAGAACTTTGGGGAAGATATAGACACAGCGCAGGAAGTGGAACTAGGGATTGGAGAAAATACGGAAATAGAAAAAGTACTAGAAGAACCAACAATCTCATCGGCTCTGCTAACACAAGTACCGCCCCCTCCCCCTCCGATAAAAATAAATATAGCGTCAGCTTGGTTGGCGCAAGAAATCGTTGTAGATGATACAGATAGCGAACTGGAAGGCGATGCAAAAGAGAGTGACACCTTTGAAGAAAAGGAGCAACCACTGTTATATTCATCTTCTTCCTTACCTCTAATTGCGGCAGCCACTGAGCCTTTGCCAACTCCACATTTGTATGTGCCAGAAGGTGAATTAATTGCTGGCAAGTCTGTCATAGTGCGCGTAGTACTGCCGGAAGTACCTCTGCAAGTTGTTGTCAAGTTATGGCTTGAAGATTATCAAACTCGCTACTTACTAGATGGTCCGCATTTATTGACAAATTTACTTCCTAATGCATCGGGAGATTTGGAAGTGATGACACAATTAAACATCCCCTTTGGCTGTTTGGAAATTCGCTTAGGAGCGATCGCACTCGATCTAACAACCCAACAGGAGAGTCACAAAGTCACAATAGTGCGAACTGTGATTCCTCCAGACTTGCCAAGTTTACAACTAGATGAACTCCTGGGTATGTAACTCAGGTATGAGGGGCATTGGGCATTGGGCATGGACGAGAGACAAGGTAAACAAGGAAGAGGGCAAAGACAAAGAAGAGACTTGTTCTAATAATTCCCTCTTGTCCCCTTGTCCCCTTGTCCCCCACCTCCCAATTTCCTCTGTGTTAAAAATATGAAAGAATTTCAAAAATTTGGCAGAATTTGCAGTAAGCTCATCTTGAATTGTAGTGTGATTTCATAGGAACCTTTAACTATGGCAGCATCTTTTTTACCTACTGTCTTGGCTAGTACTTCGTACTTGTCTGCGATCTTCGTGCCCATAATTGGTTGGGTTTTGCCAGGTGTGGTCTTTGCGTTTCTGTTTTTATACATTGAAAACGACGATATCAGCGATATCAACTGATACTGATGTAGTCATTAGTCATTAGTCATTTGCAAAAAACAAAAGACAAAGGACAATTGACCAAAATTAATACCGCCCATCTCATAGAGACAGGCGGTTTTTTTAACGTTGATTTCTCAACAAATGCTAGAAAGTTCTAACTTATAGTATTCGGTTCAAACTAACTAATGTTAAATCGAAGAACCGAGTCCGGCGTAGGCACCATAAAAGAAAATGCCCAAGACTGTAATTATACCTAAACCTGCGATCGTAGCGACGACCCACAGGGGAATTCTCCCACTTCCAGACACAGCTTCTCTCCTCCCTTAACAACAAATCAACACACGTTCATAAACCAAGATTAACAACAGTACTTCTAATTAGTTAAAGAAGTAACTAGAAAACAGAATACCCAGAACGAAAATCATTAGTAATCCCAGGTATAGAGAAGTCCGGTTTAGTTCAACCGGCTGATTATTGGGATTAGGCGATCTTTCTACCATAATTGCTCCTAACGTTGAATAAATTGCATTGCGGCGATCGCGCCTAAAAAGAATACAGTTGGTACACCTAAGGTGTGTACTGCCAGCCATCTAACGGTAAAAATTGGATAGGTAACTGGTTGATTGATGTTGTTTCCGCTAGTCATGATCTCAAACTACTTTCCAATAAATTCTTCAACTTGTTTTTTAGCTTCAAAACGGTTCTTCACAATGGGCACTTCCTGCCGCGCTGGTGTGAAATACTCGTTGGGACGGGGTGTACCAAAAGCATCATAAGCCAGTCCGGTGCTGACAAATAGCCAACCAGCAATAAATAATGCCGGGATGGTGATGCTGTGGATTACCCAGTAACGAACGCTAGTAATAATGTCCGAAAACGGACGTTCTCCAGTGGTACCTGACATTTAGATCCCTACCTTATACATAGAGTGTTATTGAGTTTATTATCCTACAAAGTTAAGAAAGAGTTACAAGTTGCAAAGTTCTTCTCAGAAATAGGTATTGGGGATTGGGTACTGGGCATTGAGAAAACTCTTACCTAGTCCCTAATCCCCAGTCCCTAGTCCCTAGTCCCCAGTCCCCATTAAGCTGCTTCTGGGGAAGTTGTTTCAGGATTTGGTAGATATTTGAGCAAAACGCCGCGATCGCCAATTATAAATCCCCGCTCTGGCTCTAAAAACACAATCTTGTACAAATTAGCTGCAACTTCTTCAACCTCACGGTCTTTTTCCCAGGTTTTGCCACCGTCGGCACTGCGTAGCAAATTACCGCTACCGCCACCTACCCAAATTTCATTGGGTGTGCGATATGCCAAATCCAGTAAACCCCAACTGGTGGATAACTCTGGATATTTTGCTTCTTGCCATTCTTCAGGTTTAGTTGGGTCACTAAACTGAACTTGACCTCCTCTAGCTAGCAACCACAATTGCCCATTGTCACCAAAGCCCATGTTTTCTACTCGCCGAGAACTATTGCGGTTATGGGGAACCCAAGCATCTTGGCCTGGTTCCCAAGTCGAGTAGAAACTCCCCTTAGCGGAAACAGCAACATACTTACCATCAGCAGAACGCTCTAAGTTACGCACCACACCCACTGCTGATTCCACTTGGGCTTTCCAGTTTTTGCCGCCGTCTGTGGTCTTATATATAGCTCCAACATTAGTAGCCATTTCTGCTGTATTGCCTGCTAGCGCCTTAACTGCGATCGGACTACCTGGTAGCTTTTCGCTCAGGGGGATACGCGACCAAGAAGCACCTTCATCGGTAGTGTGTAGTAAAAGTCCAGGCTCTCCGGCAATCCAGCCTTCTTTCCCTGCAAAACTTACTGAGTCAAAGCGATACTTTTGCTCATCCAGTTGTAGTGTTATTGGTTTCCAGGTATTACCACCGTCATTGGTTTCCAATAGTGTGGCATTGCTACCGACTAAGTAGCCATGCTCAAGGTTATCAGTAAAAGCAATATCCAATAAATTTGAGTCTGTTGGCACAGAAATGACTTTCCAAGGGTTGTAGCTAACAGAGGGAACTTGGCTACAACCTATGCAGATCGCGACTACTATTAACAAGGCAAATATTCGTTGCCAACCTTTCACAATTGAATGCATCAGTATTTCTTAGTTATTTCTAAATTTTGGTAGCAGTTGGCAGCCAGGATGCTGTAAAGTCCTGGCTTTTTCATTTTGAATTTTGTTAGCGCAGTGTAAAGCCTCTGGTAGAGAGCGTTATTTGGAATTGCTTAAAGGCTGTCATTGTAAGCCGTAAAGACTGATAAAAAACAAGAAGCCAAGAGCCAAAGCACCAAAAATTAGGATATTCTTTTGGGTTGGCGTTAGGTTGTTAACACCCAAACCATAACCGAGATTTTCTTTAAAGCCGGATGCAGTACCGGCAGGGCCGATGTTGGCAAAAGCAGTCTTTTTAGCAGAACAAACTGGACAACGCCAATTTATGGGCAGTTCTGCAAAGCTTGTCCCTGAAGCAATATCATCTTTGTCGTCTCCCTTTTCGGGTTCGTAAACATAACCGCAGGCGCGACACTCGTAGCGGTCTAACACCGTAGTCTCAACAGCTGGTTCGCTCATGGCTAAGGCCTCGCAAAGGAGAAATCTTAAATATACGTTAAAAATTATGACATAATTGTTAGGCTTTTCTATCACTAGCAAAAGCGAATCAAATACCTAAAGTGCGTCTGTTTCCCAGATTTCAGAAAAACCAAACAGATATAATGTAAAAGAAAGTTACGCAGTTAAGGGATTGGGCATGGGGGCATTGGGCATGGGGCATTGGGTATGGGGTATCAAGAGGCAGAGGTGCAAAGGGGCAGAGGGGCAGAGGGGAAAGAACTTATACAAGAACTCTCCCCTGCTCCCCTGCTCCCCTGCTCCCCTGCTCCCCCACTCCTAAAATCCTTAATCTCTAGTCATCAGTACTCAATCTCCACTCACTACTTAAAATACTCCATAAGCGGTAGATACTCATTGTGTTTGTCCTCAGCGGTTACGAGTACCTTCTAGGTTTCTTCATCATCTGTAGCCTAGTACCTGCCTTAGCGCTCTCAGCTTCCAAGCTCCTACGACCCAGTGGTTACGCTCCAGAACGTCGCACCACTTATGAATCTGGCATGGAACCCATCGGGGGAGCCTGGATTCAGTTCAACATTCGCTACTACATGTTTGCTCTGGTCTTCGTCGTCTTTGATGTGGAGACTGTTTTCTTGTATCCTTGGGCGGTAGCTTTCCACCGTTTGGGGCTATTGGCTTTTATTGAAGCGCTAGTCTTTATTGCAATTCTTGTAGTCGCTTTAGTTTACGCATGGCGTAAAGGAGCTTTGGAATGGTCTTGAATTCTAACTTAACAACCCAGGGTAAAGAACGAATCATCAACCCCATTGAGCGTACCAATGTCACTCAAGACCTTTCAGAAAATGTCATTCTGACGACGGTTGATGACCTCTACGACTGGGCGCGGCTTTCTAGTTTGTGGCCGTTGCTGTTTGGTACTGCTTGCTGCTTTATTGAGTTTGCAGCCTTAATTGGCTCTCGATTTGACTTTGACCGTTTTGGGCTAATTCCCCGTTCTAGCCCCCGCCAAGCCGATTTAATTATTACGGCAGGGACTATCACGATGAAGATGGCTCCGCAACTAGTGCGTCTTTACGAACAAATGCCAGAGCCAAAGTATGTAATTGCGATGGGTGCTTGCACAATTACTGGCGGGATGTTTAGCGTTGATTCCCCCACAGCAGTACGCGGAGTCGATAAACTGATTCCTGTGGATGTGTACTTACCTGGTTGTCCTCCCCGTCCAGAAGCAATTATCGACGCAATCATTAAGCTGCGGAAGAAAATCTCCAATGAGTCGATGCAAGAGCGGGGTAAAATTAAGCAAACTCACCGCTATTACAGCACGACTCATAACCTGAAGCCAGTAGAGGAAATCTTAACTGGTAAGTATTTGCAGTCAGCAACTCGCTCTGCACCACCGAAGGAATTGGCGGAAGCGATTGGTATGCCAATACCACCTGCACTGCTGACAGAAAAGGCGCAAAAGGAGGAACAAACCCGTGGCTGAAGAAGAATCTAAACCAGTACCAGCAGCGAAAGAAGAGGCATTGGTACAAGCGGGTAAAGTTTCCCAGTGGTTGACGGAAAATGGCTTTGACCATGAGTTTTTAGCACCGGATAAGAATGGTGTAGAGATAATTAAGGTGACGGCAGATTTTTTGCTTCCTACCGCTACAGCCCTTTATGCTTATGGGTTTAATTATCTCCAGTGTCAAGGTGGTATTGACCTTGGCCCAGGACAAGAATTGGTGAGTATGTATCACTTGATTAAAGTCGGTGATAATAGCGATCGCCCCGAAGAAGTTCGAGTTAAAGTGTTCTTACCACGGGAAAATCCTGTAGTGCCTTCTGTGTACTGGATTTGGAAGACCGCAGATTGGCAAGAGCGCGAGTCTTACGATATGTTCGGCATTATCTACGAAGGACACCCAAATCTCAAGCGCCTTTTGATGCCGGAAGATTGGGTAGGTTGGCCTTTGCGGAAAGATTACGTCTCACCCGATTTCTACGAGTTACAGGACGCTTATTAGAGATTGCTGAGTTTTAGCAGTAATTAACCCCTTTCCGGTGGCGGAGAGGGGTTATGTTTTTGGTGTTTCATGTCAGGGACTTCCAAAGAATAAATTTTTTTGTCAGCTTGACCCCAATTTCATAGGTTTGAGTGACTAATTGAACAAATTGTTAGTGGCATAGTTTATTTTCTGGAAGTCCCAATTTAATCGATTGCAGCACATTAATCAAAATTTGCAGTAAGAGATATTCGGCAAGACTCAGTTGACTTTTCAGATGTGTTGGTAAAATTTAGGTAAAATTATCAATCTTATTGGTCTTATTGACAAAAGTAGACCTATCTTTTTTTACCATATATTGCTGCACTCTTTATTTGATAAGCTTTTTAGCCCATTTCGCCCCGTCAGCAAGCGGATATGATATTATTCCTCAATCAACTCAAAATTCACTCGTTCGTAAATATCACGCAAGGTAATTTGAAATTCGATAGAATCTAAGACTAAAACTGCATCTTCACCTTCATATTCCTTAAAAATCCATTGACCTTCTGCTTGCTTTGCAAATTGTTCTACAGCAAAACTATACTGGTCAATCATAATATATTCCTGAAAACCAGGAATTGAGCGATAATATTTAAACTTATCTGTTTTGTCATAATTTTTAGTTGAATTTGATAAGATTTCAACAATTAACAAGGGATTAGTAATAATTGTTGTACCTGTTCCTTCGTAAATAGGCTTACCTTTGATGACGATTAGATCAGGATAAGTATAAATGCGATGACGAGGTATTGATAATTTTACATCGCCTATGTAAATCTCATAATCTTGTCCTTGCACTGTCAAGGGAAACCTTTTATAAAAATTACCTGCAATCTTATTGTGGTTGGTTGTCCCCCCTGTCATAGGTATAATCTCTCCATCTCTGTATTCATTTTTATATTCAGCGTTCTCTTCTAATTCCAAATATTCTTCAGGGGTGTAGCGCTTTTCTGTTTGTAAAACCATATTAATTAACTCACCAAATGGGGGAATGGTTCTGTTATCAATAGCGTAACGTACCCGAAAGATAGCGAAAATAAATATTTTTGTTATATAAATACGGTTGCAGACAATGTAACAATAGCGATCGCAAGCCAATACTTTGAGCCATACCCACCAGTGAACGCCCCTACCAATATCTCTGCACAAACTCAGAATCGCAAAGCCGATCACATTCGCATCTGTTTAGAAGAAGATGTTCAATGCGATCAAATCACCAATGGACTGGAACGTTATCGCTTTACCCATTCTTGCTTACCCGAACTCAACCACAACGATATTGATATCAGTACAACTTTCCTGGGGAAACATCTTGGCGCACCCTTGTTAATTTCTTCCATGACTGGCGGAACAGAACAAGCCGCAATCATTAACCAACGTTTAGCCCAAGTCGCGCAACGCTACAAAATTGCAATGGGTGTCGGTTCCCAGCGTGTAGCGGTAGAAAAACCCCAGGTAGCTGATACTTTTGCTGTCCGCAAGTATGCCCCTGACGTTCTGCTATTTGCAAACTTGGGAGCTGTGCAACTTAACTACAAGTACGGTTTAGATGAATGTTTGCGCGTAGTTGATATTTTAGAGGCTGATGCCTTGATTTTACACATTAACCCTTTACAAGAGTGCATTCAACCCAAAGGTGATACTAATTTCCGGGGTTTGATTGACAAGATATCTGATTTGTGCAACAAACTGCCAGTACCAGTGATTGCGAAAGAAGTTGGTAACGGCATTTCAGCAGCGATCGCCAACAAACTAATCGCTGCCGGGGTAACAGCAATTGATGTCGCTGGTGCGGGGGGTACTTCTTGGGCAAAAGTGGAAAGCGAACGGGCAGAAAATCCCTTACAACGTCGTTTAGGGAGGACATTTGCCAATTGGGGTTTACCGACAGCAGAGTGCATTACAACTATTAGAGCGATTGCCAAAGATGTTCCCTTAATTGCTTCAGGAGGTTTGCGTCATGGATTGGATGTTGCAGCTGCGATCGCTTTGGGAGCAGATATAGCTGGTTTAGCAATGCCTTTCTTGCAAGCCGCAGCAATATCAGAGACAGCAGTTGCAGAACTCGCTGAGGTATTAATCGCTGAAATCACCACAGTCTTATTTTGTACTGGCAATGCCACCTTGTATCAGTTAAAGCACTCTGGCAGTTTACAGCGCATAGAATAAGTAAATAGGTCATTAGTCATTAGTCATTCGTCATTTGTCCTTTGTCATTTATAAATGCCCAATGCCCAATGCCCAATGCCCCATGCCCCATGCCCAATGACTAATAACTAATGCGTAATTTTATCAAACAAACTTTTGCTAGTTTAGTTGGCACTTTACTAGGACTAATTATTTTCGCTGGTCTGGGAACCACTGGACTGTTCTTGCTGATATTGGCTGCTAGCTCGTCTAAAGATACTGGGCCAAATGTAAAAAATAAGTCAGTGTTGGTTTTTGACTTGTCAATGAAAATTACTGATGGCGAACCTAGTTCAGGCGAACTGTTTCAAAACACAATCTCAGGTGTGGATGAAGATAGAATGGCACTCCGCAAAGTTGTGGAAACTTTGGAAAAGGCGCGGCGCGATCCGCGCATTGTCGGGATCTATGTGGATGCAACGAACACAAGCCAAACTGGTAACGTTGGCTATGCTTCTCTGAAAGAAATTCGGAAAGCGCTGGAGGAGTTTCGCGCTGCGGGGAAAAAGGTTGTCGCCTATGGCAGTGATTGGAGTGAAAAGGAATATTATGTTAGTTCAGTGGCAGATTCCATTGTCCTTAATCCTCTGGGAATGATGGAAGTCAACGGTTTGAGTTCACAACCAATGTTTTTAGCAGGAGCATTGCAGAAGTATGGCATTGGCGTTCAAGTCGTGCGAGTCGGGAAATTTAAGGGAGCTGTTGAGCCGTTTATTCTCAACAAGTTGAGTCCAGAAAACCGCGAACAAACTCAGAAATTGTTGGATGATGTTTGGGGAGAGTGGCGCACTGCTGTCGGCGCAAGTCGGAAAATTGAACCCAATAAGTTACAAGCGATCGCAGATAATCAATCGTTACTAGAAGCCACGCAAGCCAAAACTAGCGGTTTAGTCGATCGAGTCCAATACCCCGATGAAGTTGTCGCTGACCTGAAAAAGTTGACAAATAGCGATAAAGAAGACAAAACATTCCGACAAATTAGCCTGAATAGCTACGCACAAGTTTCTGGTAAATCTTTGGGTGTAGAACGTAACTCCAAAAATCAAATAGCTGTTGTTTATGCTGAGGGCGAGATTGTCGATGGTAAAGGAGAAGATGGGCAAGTAGGAGGCGATCGCTTTGCGAAAATCTTCAACAAGCTGCGACAAGATAAAGATGTGAAGGCTGTTGTATTACGAATTAATAGTCCTGGTGGTAGCGCTACCGCAGCCGAAGTCATGCAGCGAGAAGTGAAATTAACTCGTGAAGTAAAACCAGTTGTAGTGTCAATGGGTGATGTCGCCGCCTCTGGTGGTTATTGGATTGCTAGCGACTCTAATCGCATTTTTGCAGAACCAAATACCATTACAGGCTCCATAGGGGTGTTTGGGATCTTATTCAATGGGGAAAAGCTGGCCAGTAATAATGGTATTACTTGGGATTCAGTGAAAACCGCACGCTATGCTGATAGTCAAACAGTTTCGCGTCCGAAATCGCCTCAAGAGTTAGAAATTTATCAGCGCAGTGTTAACCGGATTTATAATATGTTTCTGAATAAAGTTTCTCAAGGTCGGAAACTCTCAGAACAAAAAGTAGCAGAAATTGCCCAAGGAAGGGTTTGGTCGGGTGAAGCGGCCAAAGAAATTGGTTTGGTGGATGAGATTGGTGGTTTGAATACTGCGATCGCTTATGCTGTCAAGGAGGCGAAACTAGGAGAAGACTGGGAAGTGCAAGAATATCCTCGCACTAGCAGCTTTGGAGAACGCTTTTTTGGGCGTGCAACAGAAGAGGCGCGGACTGCTTTCGGGATTGAGTCAGCGCAACTCAAATCAGCCAATCCCCTCACCACCGAATTCCAAAAATTACAACAAGAAGTTGAGATTCTGCAAAAGATGAACGATCCACAAGGGGTGTATGCCCGCTTGCCTTTCAACTTGAAGATTGAGTAGATATTTTTTTGAGCATCAATCAACAGTTCAGATCAACCCAAAACGCAGATTGTAGAGACGCGATGAATCGCGTCTTGAAAAACCAATCATCTACACCAAACCCTTAACCCAAGCCTATGAGGCAAAACTTACCGAATACTAATTTGTGAAACTAGTTTTGAGGCTTTGTAGTCAGGATTTTAGTGCTGAGAAAATAAAAACCAAAGTTCTTACTACAAAATTCTTTACCCATAATTTAAAGACAGACCAGTACGGCGAAGCCCATGAGTTTGCCTCGCCAGCCATAAACCAGCTGACATTTGCTGCTCGGATGTGTAAAGTAGTTGAGAGTCAACTACGATTTCCAACCTTTGACAGAATTTTAGATTTGGAATTTTGCTGAAACAGCCCGATTAAACAGTGGCTCAAGTATGGAAAAATCTAAAATCTTTTATCCAAAGCAAGTGTATTTACATACCGGGCTAATTTAAAGTCTAAAATACAAAATTGAGTAAAACATCCATCTATGGCTAGAAAAACACAACGTCTTTTACTGCTAATTGTTTCTTGTAGTATCACTGGTGTAATTTTAGGAGGTACTGCTGGTTGGGCAGAAAGTAGTCTCTGCCTGGAAGACAGTAAGGTTACAAGTGAGTGCCTAACTCAAGATCCATTCCAAAAAACTATCCAAGGAATGAGTACTGGATTGTTAGCTGGGGCTGGAGCAGCTTTCGGTGCAGTCTGGCAGTTACGGAATGAAGATTGAGTATGAACTACTACTAACCCGGAACTCCGGGTTAGATTAGGTTTCTGTACTAATTAGCCAGTGCCTTCACTTTGACTTTCGCCCAGCATTAAAGTCATGTGAGTCAACTATCCTAATTTATGTGGCTTTAGAAGAATAGCGATCTATTAATGCACGAGCAAATTTCTGGTGTTGTTCAGCTAGATATTGAGGAGAGATAAACTGAGCATTACCCATGAAGCGATACACCCAGCGACAAAACTCCTCCAGCGATCGCTCAGGCAATCTAATAATGTAATCTATCGCTAAGTGCGCCATCTTTGCAGAGCTAAGGAGTTCCTGAAAAGCTTGCGGCTGCAACTCTGGGCTAATCCAAGCCAAAACACTAGCAGTCTGATATGAAGAAGCTAAATCTTTGTGCAATGCTTCTTGTGCGTTTGCTCAATAATTCTATGTTCACTTTAGTTCTCCAAACAGCGTAGATCGTTAACGCAGATGGATTGACAATGAATTAATCATCCCTTGCTGTAATTTTCTTTCCTTGGCTAGCAATGCCGTTAAAGTGCATAATAATGATTTAACTTTACGCATATTCAACCTTGGGAGTCGGTTCAGTTTCGTACATTAAGCTACTTTTGTGCCTTTTATAATTGCAGGTCGAGGCAGCTAGTAGGTTATTGTCCTTGAAGCGATCGCGTCCTGCTGCCTTTGCCTGATATAATGCTCTATCCGCTACTGCAATTATTTCTTCAAAGTTAGAACCAAGCTCAGGAATTATTGTGACCAACCCAGTACTCATCCAACTCTATAGTAGTTTGAGTTTCGCTTTAATTATATTAATCCGATGCACTAACTCTGCTTGATTCGTCTTCAGCAGATTCAGTATTCATTTTTGGGTGTTGCATAGTCAGGACTGAGCAGGGAGCATTGTGGAGTACGTAATTGCTGACACTACCCAAGGCTAACTCACTCCAACCAGATAGACCCTGACGTCCAACTACGATTAGGTCAGCACCCCAAGTGGAGGCTAATTTACAAATGGTTTGACCAGGATTACCAGGGGATTGGATGAATTCTGTACTCACGCCTGTTAGAGTTGCTTCATTTGTACACGATTGTAGTAGCTCTAGACCTTGCTTTTCCAAAACCTCCCACTGCTGTTGATTGAACTCCAAAGTTTTTTTACTCATCACCGGATATGGATAGTAATCCTGCCTGGGAAGTATAGGTATATTTACTTTGGCCTGTTCTTCACCCGACAGAACATGCAACAGCATAAGGCTGCCCTTGCTCGCTTTTGCTAAGAACAAGGCTTTATCAAAGACATCCTTGGCGGATGCAGAGGTGTCGATTGCAACTAGAATCTTGTGAAACATATAGACTTCCTCCAAACTGTTGTGACTCCATATAAGAGCTGATTTATAAAGGTTCTCTTTAGGCAGCAAGGCGCTTCAACATCAAGCGCACCATTGCTGTTTCGCCCATCAACTCGCTCACGCCTGACAATAGTTCATAGTCCGTGGCTTGTGCGATGCAACCAGCGAAAGCACCCAAATGTACACTCGACAACCCAGGTTTTGGCAACACCTGAAATTATGCTTCGGTTCGCTTGATAATTTCAACTTTGGCACCACAAATCTGCAAAAATGCTTGGGTGAACTTCTCCTTACTGTAGCCCTAGTCTATCTAAATCACAACTAACATAGATCAATCTTAGTTCCTTTCTTTCTATCTCCTGTCTCATCAATAATTAAAATGATTTGTCTACCTTTTAGTATCTATAAAATTAATTAGTTCTAAACACAAAGCTCTTAACTTCTCTATATCCCAAGATGATTTGTTAAGAAATGATGTAGCCCTTAATACTTATCTAATCCAACAATCTTTGCTATTTCTAGAGGCTTTTCGTTTTAAATCAGAAATACATCCTATATTCCTATATGTAGATACTTAAATGCTTCAAAAAGCCTAACATCTAAAAACAGCTTTTTATACAACAGACAATATTCGTCCACAAAGTTGATGGTTTGTACGGGTGAGCGAGGCTCTCCCATACCCTGTATATTAATTCTATTTTATGTATATTATTATACTATTTTTGAGGTGACACAACAGGGCTAATAACCCCTCATTCCCTAACGTATCTTTCAAAAAGATTGTCTCAGTAGGCTGATGCGCGCCTACTGTTCTCTACATTAAACCAGCAATTAAGCCCGCGTTAACCTTTTTAAATTTTGGCTATTCAGTATGTTCCAGGAAGTAGAAGACGAAAGCTTACTAAAAAAGATCCCTCTCCCCATTCAGGAAATCTCAGAGGATAGGGAATTAACACAAACGGTAATTCTTCCCACAAATCTGCCTATTAAACTTTCCAAACCGCAAATTCGCACAAGTCTCAGGGCATTAACTCTCGAAAGTCTTTTTGCTGCGGTTTTTTACAGTATCATCGGTTCAGCGTTGCTCAGTAATTTCTTGCTAGAGCTGGGTGCCGGGCCAGTAGAAATTGGTCTGCTCGCCTCTATTCCTCAGCTGGTGAATCTGCTCCAACCACTGGGAGCTTATTTGGTAGAACGAAGTAGCAGCTTCAACTGGTATTGCATGAGCATTTTCATCCCGGCGCGGCTACTGTGGATAATTCTCGTGCCAGCGATTTGGTTGGTCAGCTCATCTAACCATATCACTAAGCACCAAGTGGTGCTGTTGACATTGGGAATTATGTTAGTGGCTAATATCATTGAAGCTTTCGCCCGTGCTCCCTGGATGACCTGGACGGCTGTGTTAGTACCTGGGCGGTTGCGGGGGCGGTATTTTGGCTTTCGCAATAGTGTTCTCAGTTTGATGAATCTCATCGGTGTGCCGTTGCTGGGTCTAGCAGTATCGATCTGGCCTAGTGGAACGCTCCAAGGCTACGGTGCAATCTTGGTTCTAGGAATTGTGCTTGGGCTGCTTAGTCAAGGCTGTCAGTTCTGGATGAGCGATGTGAACCCGCAGCTTTTAAAAGTCGTGGGGTCAGAGCCACCCCAACCATACCGCAGCGGGATACATCTTCGCTTCCTTAATGATGCCAATTTTTTGAAGTTACTGATTTACCTTGCCATCTGGTGCTTTGCCGTTAACCTCAGCGCTCCCTTCTTTAACCTCTATATGCTAGATAACCTGGATATAGATGTCAGCCTAGTAACAATCTATAACGGCTTAGGAGCTGGTGCTAATATGCTGCTGCTGGTTTTCTGGGGCAAACTGTCTGACCGGATTGGGAATCGTCCCATCATGTTATTAGTAGGAATCTTGGTGGCGGTGACGCCTGTATTATGGTTAGTAGCTGGCAATGATTCAATTTCCCTTTGGATATGGTTACCCTTTTTACACGTGTTGGGATCTGGGACGTGGGCGGCCATAGACCTGTGTACCAACAATCTGATGATGGGAGTGGCACCGGTGACTAATCAATCCACTTACTTTGCGATCGCCGGGGCGGTTGCTGGTGTCACTGGAGCAGTGGGAATCATAGCTGGTAGCTTTCTTGCGACTCTGCCTGGTGCCGGTGGCTTACTGGGACTGTTTGCTCTTTCAACCGTCCTACGGACAGCTGCTCTCTTGCCCTTGGTTTTTGTTCAAGAGCAAGGCTCTGTACCTCTGGGTCAGCTTTGGCGAGTCCTATTCTCAGTCAAGCAGCAAAGAGTACCGATTTAACAATATTGAACGTCAACCACTTGAGGCTTTGTTAATTGCTGTAGTTTTCATAATGAATCAGAAGATGGATTTACGCAAAAAAATATTACTTGGCAATATATAAGGAGTGGTATACAGAAAATCCAGATATTGCCAAGGAAGCTTTTAGTCAATCTGCTTGTGAGGTAATTGACATTCTCAAGAATATCGAGAAAGTTCTTGCAAAGCATTAAAAGATAACATATCACCAGAGCCGAACAGCGAGAAGTAATTGCTTGATATTCATTTGCTACTTGTGTAGGCTCAGTTCAACCGTTATGTGGCTTAGTCCGTTGATGGGAGGCTACAAATGGTACAAAACCCAGGATCATTGTCTAACTGTGCTATCCATTACAGCTAACGCTTCGCTGCAACAGACTGAATCGATATCTGGGTTGGGATGCAAAGAAGTAAGCCTATGGGTGCATTTGCTTTCTTGGTAACTTATAGAGAATAATCACAAATAAAGCAGCTTTGGCATCTTCGTGCGAGAGAATAAATATAAAATATGGCGATCGCAATCGATTTTGGTACTAGCAACACAGTCATTGCTCGTTGGAACCCTGTAACCCAGCAGCCAGAAACCCTGACTCTACCAGGTTTATCAATCAAACAAAGTCTCAATCCGCCACTGATTCCCAGCTTGGTTTATGTTGAAGACGCAGCCCAAAATAAAGTCTTAGTCGGGCAACAAGTACGCGATCGCGGTTTTGACCTCAAAGGCGAAACGCGATTTTTCCGCAGCTTCAAACGCGGTATTGGTGCAGATATTCAAGGTTTCTTACCCGAACTAGATGGGCAAATTGTCACCTTTGAACAAGTAGGGCAATGGTTCCTGACTCAAGTAATTGAAGAACTAGCACCCCTGGAAGGTGGGTTAGATTCTCTGGTGTTAACCGTACCTGTAGACAGTTTTGAAGCCTATCGTCATTGGTTGGGAACAGTATGTCAAAGCCTCCCTGTCGAACAAGTACGAATGCTGGATGAACCCACAGCCGCCGCCTTGGGTTATGGCTTGGCAGATCGAGAAAATCTTTTGGTGATTGACTTCGGCGGTGGTACTTTGGATTTGTCCCTTGTTCGGTTGGATCAAAGCGTGCAAGCAAGCACAAAGCCCTTGGGATTTCTCCTCAAATGGGGTAATAAGTCCTTGGCTGAAGATTCAAAACAAAAAGTCAAAACTGCCCGTGTTCTGGCGAAAGCAGGGCAAAATCTAGGTGGTACTGATATTGATAATTGGTTGGTAGATTACTTTGCTAAAACTCAAGAATTGGCGGTAAGTCCCTTGACAACACGATTGGCTGAACGGGTAAAAATTCAGCTATCAACTCAAAACCAAGCTAGTGAAGTTTATTTTGACGATGAGACATTTGAAAGTTATGAACTGGAACTAAACCGCGACACTTTTGACGATATCCTCAAAGAACACGCCTTTTTTGAGTTATTGGATGAGTCGATGACCACACTGTTGCAGCAAGCAAGACGGCAAGGGATAGAACTTCCAGATATTAGTGCAGTTTTGTTAGTTGGTGGCACAGTGCAATTGCCAGCAGTGCAGACATGGATCAAACAGTATTTTGAGCCAGAAAAAATCCGTTGCGAACGTCCCTTTGAAGCGATCGCTCAAGGTGCATTACAGTTAGCACAAGGGATACAAATCAAAGACTTCCTCTATCATAGTTATGGTATCCGCTACTGGGATCGTCGCAATCAGCGCCACAAATGGCATTCTTTAATTAAAGCTGGACAAGCATATCCGATGACTCAGCCAGTGGAATTAGTCTTAGGTGCTTCTGTAGAAAATCAACCCAGTATTGAACTAATTATGGGAGAATTGGGAGCAGATACAGGTAGTACTGAAGTTTATTTTGATGGCGATCGCTTGATTACTCGCCGTATGGACAATAATGAAACCAACGTCAAACCCCTCAACGATCGAGAAGGTGCGAAGACAATTGCCCAACTGACACCAACCGGATATCCTGGAAGCGATCGCATCAAAATCCTCTTTCAAGTTGATGAACAACGCTTTTTACGAATCACTGTTGAAGACTTGTTAACTAATGACACGCTGTTGGAGAATCAACTTGTGGCACAGTTGAGTTAATTAAGTAAAAGGATTTAAAAGTGGGATACCGCAGCCATCGAAATCCCAGATGTTGCCCGTTACTAAGAGGATGTCTGAAAACTTTTTGGTGTTGTATTCGAGACTTGTAGATCCCCCTAAATCCCCCTTAAAAAGGGGGACTTTGATTCCAGTTCCCCCCTTTATTAAGGGGGCTAGGGGGGATCAAGCGAAATATTGAATACTTCTCAGACGTCCTCTATGGTCAATTGATGAATTTGAGCAGTAGCAGCAATCATAATATCTGCTTGGGTGTGTGTTTTCCCACTTAATCTTAGTTGACCTCGCAATTCACCGAAGCGCTTGGCAATTTCAATGGTGATGGGCAATACTTGACAGTTATTTTCTAAAAAGTTATCAAACCATATTTGAATTCTAGGGTTGGGTTTGGATGTCAGCCTATAAAATATTTCTTCAACAGTGATGGCACTCAGAACTATCGAGAAATCTCCTTCTGCCCATTTCACTACACCAGAGTTAGGTTTAAGTTTTACTAATTCGCTGATAATATTAGTGTCACAAAGAAAAGTCATCTATGGCATCAGCGAAAGAGTTAGGACGGTCTTGGCGGGAGGGTATTTCGAGGATATAATCTTCCTCAGCAGCTATCTGACGTAGTTCTTTGAAGGCATCAGCTAAAGAAAACTTTTCGTGTTGCTTGCGCCACGTCAAGAAATCCTCAAACATTTCAGCTTCAACAACAACAGCCACCAGTTCATTTCGGTTGTAGATGAGTTGCGGTTCTTTAGTTACAGAATGAATTAATTTGGAGAATCTCTGTTTCGCTTCTGCAATTCTCCAGTTCATTCTCCTACCTCTTTTATTCATAATCATGTCTATAATAGACATGATTTATATCTATATTTGCTATTCGCCAGAGAGCTATGTCTACGATGGGGTATTTGGCGCCGCACCTTATCATTCCAGGCGAGTTATTTCTAACCACCCATCTTTAACCATCCAAAAACTTGATTGACGGTTAGTGCAAGTTGAATTTCTGGTAATACAGGCAAAAAATCTTCTCCCTGGAGTAATACTGGTTGTTGGTCCGAACGGAAAACCAAAATTGAGCGATCTGTTGGATCAATTAACCATCCTAATCGGCAACCATGTTGTAAGCAGTAAAGGATGTTGCCAATTACTCGGTTTGAACTCTGTTCTGGAGAGAGGATTTCAATTGTCCAATCTGGCCACAACAAAAAATCGTTGGGAACTTCCCCATCAACATCAAATGGAATTCGTAACCAGTTAAAAACTGCTACATCAGGCACAATTGAGCGGATACCAAAGCTACAACGCAACTCTGGAAATGCATAAGCAATTTTTTGGCTTTCTGTTACTTCGTTAATAGTATTACAGAGTCTTAGCTGCAATCGACTATGCTTCCCTTTCGGCATTGGCTTAGGAATAATCTCACCGTTAATATATTCATTTGCAGGCTTTGTTTCTGGGAGCTTCAGAAACTCATCCAAGGTAAGTAGTTGAGTCATTGGGTAGCTCATAGCTCCTAAATCCCTCGAAGATGTGTTTTTAGTCTAGCAGTGATGTAGGGTGCGTTACATTCGGTAAACGCACCTGTCAAAGGCAGAATTGCAACTCTTAATTACGTTAGCGCAGCGTTAGCGAAACCTTGAGCGTCATTACGTAGCTTGCTTCTCGCCAGAGGCGAGTATTACGAATTATTTCCGCACCACTACTAAAGTTCCATTCTTAGCCCAGTTGTAAAGATTGCGAGCTTGTTTAACAGGTAAATTTACACAACCGTGGCTGACTGGAGTGCCAAAACGATTATGCCAGTAAGCGCCGTGGATGGCGTAGCCTCTGTAGAAATACATTGTGTAAGGAACGTCAGGAATATTGTAGCCTCTGCCTCGCATCCGGTGAGTGCGATACTTAGAATTAATCCGAAATCTACCTATGGGTGTAGGAGTCGATCGCTTACCTCCAGAAATGCGATATGAATAAACAAGTTTATGACCTTCCCATGCACGTAAACGTTGCTCTGACAAATCAATTTCAATCCAGCGAGGTTGGCTAATATTATTAGTGCTGTTTTGATCGACTGAGGTGGCTGTTGCTGTAGTCGAGTTGGGTATACCTGTTAGCGGTGATGACCAAGAGAATAAAGTCACCACCATCAGCGCTACGCCTGTACAAAAAGTTCCTGAAGAACGAATGCTACCACTGCGAATCCAAGTTTGCATTATGCCTCACCTTTTAAACTACGCAAAAATTATGAAAAGAAGTAATTTTCTGGAAAACTACAAATTTCCAGAGTGACTACTTGTTTTCTGTGGAGGATTTACGCAATTCATCCGCTAAGGCTTCTCAAGACAAGTCCTAAGCTAATCCGCATTCAATTGGTATATTTGTCCTTAATTAAATGATGAGTTCTAACTAATGACCGATCGTTAATTACAAAGGACAACCTTTACAAAAAATCTGTCATTTAAATGCCTAAATACAAATTTTCCCCAAATTCATATTTGCATTTGTAATTTCACACAGGAATTGTCAGGATTTCCGCTTATTTTTTAGGCAAGTCTTTAATGCCCTTTTCTATATTTTATTTCAATTTCAGTAATTGCGACTCCGAAGATTCCCAGCATAAAATATTGCTGGGAATCACTTAATTGTCTTGATTTGTTGTTATTTATAATTTTACCAAAATTGCTTTTTGGCTGCTTAAACTATCATTTATGAATGACTATTGGTGTCCCTACCGATGCCCACTCGAATAGCCATTTAGCATGTTTAGGTGCAATATTCACACAGCCGTGGCTCACTGGAGTGCCAAACTTTTTATGCCAATAAGCTCCGTGAATAGCGTAATTACCTTGGTAAAACATCGCATAAGGAACGTTGGGAACGTTGTAGTTTTCTCCCTGCATCCGCGTAGTTTTAAATTTGGATTGAACCTTAAAAGTACCGATAAGAGTAGGAGTGGCTTTTTTACCAGAGGAAATAGCACTTCCATAAACAACTTTGTCACCTTGCCAAGCTATTAATCTTTGCTTGGAAAGATCGATTTGAATCCAGCGCTGATTTGATTGTTGTAATGTCTGGATTCTTTGTGCAATCACTTGAGTTTTGGAATTCGCCCAAACTTCAGTGGTTCCAGTAGTAGTAAAAACACTTAGGGACAGTACTGTACCAGTGAGGATTATTTGTAAGCGACGCACCCAGTCAGGAGAAATTTGTCTTTTCATTTTAGATACACTCACACTCAAATCATAAGGTCTTGAGAAACTTATCGGGTTTCACCTTTATTTCCCTATCTATTACTTTAATAGACGCGAATTTTGATGATTTGATTCTAAGTTAACCTAACTGTTGCATTAGGTTTTTTGCCTGAGTTGCGATCGCTGACCAATTTCCCTCTATGACAAGCTTTTTAGGAAATAATTCCCCGCTCAAACCAACAGCGATCGCTCCGGCTTGCAAAAATTCTTTGGCATTTTCTAGAGTCACACCACCAGTAGGAATTAAGGGAATCTCACCCAGCGGCCCTTGCAAACTTTTGATATAATCAGCCCCTCCCACTGCCTGCACGGGAAACACTTTTACACAACTAGCACCTTGACTCCAAGCGGTAACAATTTCTGTAGGAGTCAGCGCTCCTGGTATGATAGGCACATTTTTTTCTTGTGCTGCTTGAATCATTGCCGAATCGACGTGGGGTGTGAAGAGGAATTGCGCCCCAGATGCGATCGCATTTTGTAACTGCTGCACATTAAATAGCGTACCAGTGCCAATAATACAAGCTGGTAATTCCGAACGTAGTTGACTGATTAATTCCCCAGCGCGATCGCTATTCCAGGTAATCTCAATTAGCTGCACTCCCCCAGATGCTACAGCCATTGCCATTTGTTGTCCCAGTTCCATTTGAGGGGCGCGGATAACTGCGATCGCTCGGTGTTTTTCCAACTGTGATAACCAAATTTGATTAGGCATTTTGACTAGAGATTGGGGACTGGGAGTAGGGATTGAGACTAAAGAATAGTTTTCAATCTAGTAAATACTAATTTTTAATACTAATGCCCAATACCCCTCAAGAGTGCTGAGTAATGTTAGCACAACTGTTTTGCCCTATTCCCAATGCCCTTAAAACTTGCTTATTGCATCAAGCTATGAGATATTAAATATAAATAACATAAAATCTATAGTCTTACCGTAGTTTAAAATTATTATCTCAGCATTTGGGTTTAAAGGAGTAATAAAAATGACAATTGTACGAAAAAACACAACATCCTTACCAATCACCATTCACAATTCTGAAAGCGTTGATGTAGCTAACTTATGGAAGCTTATGCGACTGGGTGCAAATGACTTTGGGTGGCGTACTAAGGCATATACAACGATTCTGGGCGTTATGCTGCTAACGTTAGTAAGTCTGATTTTTCTAAGTATGCATTGGTCTTACCGCAGACTGTTCCCATTTATCAGCCATCAAGTCATTGGTAGCGATCGCGAGATAAGCAATTAAAAGTTAAAAACTAGACATGAACTTGCAAAGGGATAGGCGATCGTCTCAATCGTCTGATTTCGCTTCCTTTACATTACTTTAGAGGCAGTCTCTAAAAACTCAGCTTAATTCTTCTAGTAGAGGAGAGAGTTAATTAAAAATGCATATACTGCAATTACCAAGCAATAGTTTATATAAGCCCCTAGTTAAAGACCTACTAGGAGCTTTTTTTTAATTGACTATCTACCTCAAATGGGTTATTTAGCAGCGATCGGACAGCTTAGGACATTGGCAAATCCTAAGAGAACGGCTAGTCATACCTATCCATAGCCGACTTATCCTAAGTAGGATGGTAGCCGCAATACAATATATATATTAAAAAATCTAGTAGCAATTAAACTATTCCTAATGGATATTCATAATTAATTCTGATGGTAGATTAAGTTAGAAATGAAGATCGTTAATATGTACTTGTAAGTCAAAAACCTTTACCAACTTAACAACAATGAATATTCTTGCTTGGATTGTTTTAGGTCTAATTGCTGGTGCGATCGCAAAAGCTATCTACCCCGGTCATCAAGGTGGCGGAATTCTAGGAACCATATTGTTAGGAATCATCGGTGCTTTTGTTGGCGGTAGTTTAGGTGTATTTTTCAGTACGGGAACTTTATCTCTAGCAGCTCCTAGTCTCAGCATTCCAGGTATTGCAGTAGCAGTTCTTGGTGCAATCGTCGCAGTTTTCCTGTGGAATCTATTAACCAACCGCAGTGCTGTATAAAAAATTGCGGTAAATCAATGACAAAGATTTAGCAAATTCATTTAACTATTTTTAACTGTGAATTAAATTAAAAAAATAGCGCCAGTCTGTAATAAGTCTGGCGCTGTTTTGTAATTATAAAGGTTATCCCTCTTCTGTCACTTTCCGGGTATTCTGAATAAGAGAATAAAAAAATAAAACCCTGAAAGGTAAGTAGGTCAATGGATGTAGAATTACAAATCTTAAAACATTTGGCAAGAGATGCTCACCCAACCGTTGCCACCATAGATGAATATTGTGCAGAGTATAAAGACCTGTTTAAAGAAGTAAGAAATTATGAATGCTTCAAATATTTACACTTAGGGATAATTTCACCAATAAAAAGAAAATCATTACCAGAAATAGCCAAAGTAGTAAGTATAAACTCCGCTCAATCATTACATCATTTTCTGGCGAATTCAGATTGGTCAGTAGATGAATTAAAACAACGAAGATTAAATAAACTTAAGCAAGTTTTGAATGGTCAGGCGATTACAGTAGTAATAGATGAAACTGGAGATAGAAAAAAAGGTAAAAAGACTGATTATGTGGCGAGATAATACTTAGGAAGTGTGGGAAAAGTTGATAATGGAATAGTTTCAGTCAATGCTTATGGAGTTTACTCTAATATAACCTTTCCATTAATGGTAAAAGTGTTTAAACCAAAAGGGACGCTGAAAGAGGGAGATAAATATAAAACTAAAATAGAGTTAGCGTCAGAAATGATTACAGAGTTAATTGAAGAGGGCTTTCAGATTGAACTGGTACTGGCAGATAGTTTATATGGTGAAAGTAGCCAATTTATTAGAAAACTGGATGAATATAACTTAGCCTATGTGGTAGCAATTAGAACTAATCATGGAGTCTGGTTGCCAGCGGGGCAAAGTGTTCGAGCAAACAAGTGGTGTAAATTTGAGAGAACATTTAGTAATCAAAAATCAGAGAATAGATACATTAGAGAAATAATTTATGGTAAAAAAAGAACCATAACTTACTGGGAAATAACTACTGACCCAGAAACCATGCCGGAAAATTCTACCTCCTTCGTGATGACGAATCTTCAAGGGAATTTGAAAAAGACTTTAGGCGACTTATATGGATTAAGAACCTGGGTTGAATATGGTTTTCGACAGTGTAAACAAGAACTAGGCTGGACAGATTATCGTTTCACAAATTTTCAACATATTGAGAGGTGGTGGGAGATTATTTTTTGTGTTTACACGATGATTAGTTTGAATTCTCCAGCCTTGTTAGCCTTAAATCAATCTCGTCAAATTGAGACTGAAGGGCAAAGAACTAGTCATATTGATTTTTCTAATCATCAACAATGGAATCATGAATCTGGATGGAAGAACGTTTTAAATAATCTGCGTCTAATCGTCCAACCACTGTTACTATTTTGGTTGATTTATCCCTGGCTCGATATTTTCCCTAATTCACAGTTATTACTGGGATTCAATCATTTAATTGCAGCCATGAATCAATTTAAACCCTGTTATGCTTCTGGATGATTTAGCTTCTTTACTACTTGCTTATTCCGGAAAGTGACAGAAGAGTGATATCAGTAGAGTCCAATACATACTTAAACCCCAAGCAAGCCCCTTCAACCTCTCTATACCGTCAGATTAGAGAGGAATTTCTGTATTAGGCTCGATTTTGGGACAGATATTGGTAAAAATTTTATAGGAAGATTAGCGATCGCTAATGACAATTGCTTATTTTTCCCAAGCCCTAAAAAACCGATCAATATTACAACGCCCTGAAATATTGCAGTTTTTAATGGGAAAACTAACTTTAGTAAAGTGCAGTCTACTACGCCACTAAAGGAGGTATATATGAGCGCGGTTAAAATTCAAGCTACTGATTATCCTATCTCTAAAGTATTTAGCAATGATTTTGTCTTCACTATTCCTCTATATCAGCGTCCCTATGCGTGGACAACCGAACAAGCTGGAGAACTGCTTGAAGATTTAATTACTGCTTTGGGAGACAGTGACGATAAAATTGATGAGATAAACCCATATTTCTTAGGAAATATTGTACTCATAAAAGGAGATAAACGAGATGCCCAAGTTGTGGATGGTCAACAGCGTTTGACTACACTTACTATACTGCTAGCTGCTTTACGGACATGCGTTTCTAAAGAACACATACATATATTAACAAGATATCTTTACGAAAAAGATGATTTTGATCCTGATGATAACGTTTACCGTTTGAATTTGCGTGAGCGAGATGCACAGTTTTTTAAAGAATTTTTATGACATTAATAATCAAGCTTATCACAGTGATATTTTAGCTGAAAAAGTAAACCAATTTTTTAGATGGTTACAGCTTATTGATAATTCTGACTGGATACCTCCAGCTATTTTGTACCTTGCTCGGAATTACAGCAATCCTGAATTGTTAGTGAGGTTTTTCACAGATTTAGATCGCCTCGCTTCAGGTTTAATGATTCAACGGGCTAATATTAATGAACGCATAGAACGTTATAGCAAGTTGCTGTATGCTATCGAGATTGGAGAAGATTTGTACGCATCTCATTCACCGCTGCAATTGAAAATGGAAGAAAAGCAATATATTCTCAAAATACTGAATGATGACCTTTATTTAATGAAGAAAATTCGACTTTATGTTTTAATTCGCTTAGATACTGCATTGTCGGAAGGAAAAGCTTCGTATCACTTCCACAACATTACTATTGAGCATGTGCTCCCGCAAAATCCCATTTCTAATAGTGTGTGGGAAAATTGGTTTGCCACTCAGGAAGAACGCGAGCAATATGTCAATCGTATAGGGAATTTAGTTTTGCTCTCTTCCTATAAAAATAGTCAAGCCCAGAACTATGATTTTGAACTAAAAAAACAGAAGTATTTCACCACGAAAACAGGTATTTCAAATTTTGCGTTAACTACACAAGTGCTGATGGAAAAAGAATGGACGCCTGAAGTTATCAATAAACGCCAGGAACAATTAATTGATAAACTGACACAGGTTTGGCGTTTACAGTAGTAAATTGCAGGTGCATAGACCCATAGAGCAAAGCCGAAGACATTCTGCTTTGGAGCTTGTTGTTAGGGGAGCATCCAAAATTATACAGAAATTTGGAAAGCGATATCTTCTCTGCCATACAGCTTGCTTCCTCGTAGGGGTATAATGGGCTATGCCTACGCAGACTAACTTTAATATTAATTAGTATTTTTTTACAAAATAGTTTAGTAGTAAATTTGTTTTTGATTTGAATAAGTATAAATAAGCTAAAATCCACAGGTTTCATAAAATTTTCAACAACTTGCACTGGTCGCTGTACACGAACTGACAATGTTTCGTTAAGCTGTAAGCGCTATGATTGAAGTTTATTAAACGTCTTATGCATTGGTTGTTATCTGGGCCGTTGAGTATAGAGAAATTGACGGTTAACATTGCAGGTTTGCCTGCATTGTTACAAGGTACAACGTTAGTACAGTTGTCAGATTTTCACTACGATGGTTTGCGACTGTCGGAAGAGATGTTAGAAAAAGCGATCGCACTTACTAACGAAGCTAAACCAGATTTAATTTTATTAACTGGTGACTACGTAACTGACGATCCGACACCAATTCACCAATTGGTACTTCGACTCAAACATTTGCAAAGTCGCAGTGGTATCTATGCTATCCTTGGCAATCACGATATATATAAACACGCAAAAGCAGAAGTTACACAAGCCCTTACTAGCATTGGAATTCACGTCCTTTGGAACGAAATTGCTTATCCACTAGGAAAAGAATTACCACTCGTTGGACTGGCTGATTATTGGTCGCGGGAGTTTCACCCCGCACCAGTTATGAACCAGCTAAACCCCGACACACCCTGCATCGTTTTATCCCATAACCCAGATACTGCGGAGATATTACAAGCATGGCGAGTCGATTTACAATTATCTGGTCATACTCACGGTGGTCAAATCTTGATTCCCGGAATTGGCCCTGCGGCGTTGTTTTACGAAAAGCTTGTAGAAAAAATACCCAGAAAAGTGCGGCGTCGAGTCCCATTTTTGGAAGAAAATGTTTCTGTAGTCAGACATTGGGAATGGGCGCAGGGTTTGCATCGGCTAGGAAAAAATCAACTATATGTCAATCGTGGTTTGGGAACTTACCTCCCAGGACGCTTATTTTGCCGCCCAGAAGTTACTATAATCACCCTACAAGGTGAGTAGGTAATTACCAAATTTAACAAAAAAGAATGCAATTTTAGCAGGTACTCTGGCTAATGAGTGCCTGCAAACTCAGGCATAACCTGCTACTTTTATCGCCAAAATTTAAATCCAAAATTTAAATCAATGAATTAATTGTATCTGAAGTAGATGACATAAATTCTTGCATTTTATCAAGTTACATTCTTATTTTTGGTAAGCTGTAAGCGCTGGTATGAGGAGTATCGGTTAACTTATGCATTGGTTGTTTACAGGACATTTAAGAGTAGATAAAATAACGGTTAAGATTGCAGAACTTCCTGCATCTTTACAAGGTACAACATTAGTACAGTTGTCAGATTTTCATTACGATGGTTTGCGACTATCGGAAGAGATGTTAGAAAAAGCGATCGCACTTACTAACGAAGCTGAACCAGATTTAATTCTATTAACTGGTGACTACGTAACTGACGATCCCACACCAATCAATCAATTGGTGCTTCGACTCAAACATCTGCAAAGTCGCTGTGGTATCTACGCTGTACTTGGGAACCACGATATCTATTACAGCCACTCCAAAGCAGAAGTTACACAAGCGTTAACCAGCATTGGGGTGCATGTACTTTGGAATGAAATCGCCTATCCACTAGGAAAAGAATTACCATTGGTAGGACTAGCTGATTATTGGTCACAGGAATTTTACCCCGCACCAGTGATGAATCAACTAGACTTGCTTACACCGCGCATCGTTTTATCTCATAATCCAGATACAGCCAAGATATTGCAACAATGGCGCGTAGATTTGCAACTATCTGGTCATACCCACGGTGGTCACATCGTCATTCCGGGCATTGGCCCTCTAGTACTCTATTACAAAAAGCTACTTAAACAAATTCCCAAAAAATTGCGGCGTTGGGTAACATTTTCATTAGGAGACTGCTCGAAAGTAGTTCGATATTGGGAGTGGGCGCAAGGGTTTCACAAGGTGGAAGAAAATCAACTATATGTCAATCGTGGTTTAGGAACTTATAAACCAGGACGTTTATTTTGTCCGCCTGAAGTGACTGTAATTACTTTAATTGGTCATTAGTCATTAGTCATTGGTCATTGGTCATTGGTCATTGGTCACTTGTACTGAGCGTAGTCGAAGTATTGGTTATTAGTCTAAATAAATGACAAATGACAAAGGACAAAGGACAAATGACAAAAATGCATAAAACTCAAAGCAGAAACCGCCTGAAGCTACGATGGATAAATCTCAATAGCTTGGGGCGGTTCCTTGAAGATTGGAGAATTCAGAAATGGCTAACTTAAAATAAGGTGGACAGTATTTGCGATCGCTTTACTCAGAATTGCACATCCTTAATATTCCAACTAGGCAGGCATTTTCTGGCTGTGCGTCTTAAAACCTCCAAAACGAACTCATTGAACTTAAGGCAAAAACACATTCAATGGATGTCACAACTTCAGAGCGATCGCAATAAGATTAGAGCAGGAGGCACAGGCTCTAACTTGAAAGTTTTTGTTTAACTTTTAACCTGTTTGTACCTTGGTCTTAATCTAGCATTGTGTTTGTTTAGCTACAAGACACCTTTACTAAACTTGAATACCATTAATTTATCGCAACAATTCAGAAATATTGCTTAAAATTTGTCCCACTTGGTAATATTGGCATTCACGCCAATATTACCAAGTGGGCTGAAAGTTCAGAAAACGTTATTGACCAGAACCGCCTGCGGTAGAAGAATCGCTATTAGATGTACTGTTTGACTGGTCTACTCCTTGAGGTGTAGTACTTTTAGAGGTGTCACTTTTTGTACTAGGAGCAACAGTATTAGTAGAACTATCGTTCTGCGAAGCCGGACTATTAGTAGTTGGACTCGTCACCGGACTTTGTGTCGCTTTAGGGGCTGGCTGAGTTACAGAAGGTGCTTTTTCTGCCGCAGGCTGCTGGGGTGGAATAGTAATATTAATATCCGGTTGGCGAGGTGCAGACGGAGGTGTAACTTGCTGTTGGGGAACAGGAACAGGAACAGCAACAGGTACAGGGACTTCCTTAGTTGTTTCGATTATTTTCGTTTGTGGTTGAGGAGATGCACTGGGAGTTGGATTACTCTTACTCGGTACAGGAACCGCAACCGGCACAATATTGTTAACCGCTGCGTTATTCTGCTGGTTGAAGTACCAGACCCCACCTATAACCAAACCAAGCAGGGAAGTAATGATAATACCCAACAATAAACCACCACTAGCATTGTTTTCATCACGCTGGGCTAAATCTGCTTGCTGGTAGCTACGCTCAACATTTCGACCATGTACGTAACCGTTAGTGTAAGAGTTGGGATTAGTTGTATTGTTCTTAACTGTTTCAGTGGTTTGTGTGAAATGGGTCTGAGTATTGCCATTAATATCAGTGTAAGATTCTTGTCTAACTTCACTGTTTTTGCTTTCGCGTTCATTAGGAATAGACATAACCGTTGATTTAACTCCTCAGATACGATATTGACAAACTAAAGCTTTGTGAAAACAAGGGATTTTAATGAACTGAAAATATATGTTGCTGATAAAGATTGAGTCTTATTTGCTACTCAACTGTTGGTAATCTCAGAATAACCTCTGCGATTAAACAACTGGCTCTATCTCCAGGGAGTTAATACTTAATCTTTAGAGAGTTAATACTTAATCAAGAGAAAGAGTATCCCAAAGATGGATGTTATTTAACTGTCAGTTAATGGATAGATCAAAAAATCTAGCAATTTGCTTCAATTCTCTAAACTTTTAATTTGTTGTTAGATATCGCATCGCCAAAGCTTGATAGTCATATCTCGACTACCACTAACCAAAGTTTTGCCATCGGGACTGAAAGCGACGGAGTTAACCCAATCTGAATGGTTATCCAAAGTGTAAAGTTCTTGTCCCGTGTTAACATCCCATATCTTCACAGTACAATCTGCACTACCACTAACAAGATGCTGACCATCGGGACTAAAAGCGATTGCACAAATATAGCTGCGATGTCCAGCAAGAGTGTTAATTAGCTTACCTGTACTACTGTTCCATAGCTTGATAGTCTGGTCATAACTGCCACTAGCTAAAATTTGCCCATCAGGGTTAATAGCAACACACATCACCCAACCTGAATGTCCGTTGAGAGTTTGCAGCAGTTTGTTACTCTTCAAATTCCACAGCTTAATGGTATTATCCGCACCGCCACTGACAAAAATCTGTTGTTTTGGGCAAATAGCAAGGGAGTAAACTAAGCCAGAATGACCTTTGAGAACTTGCAATAATTGTCCCATCTCTATATGGGAAACCTTGATAGTAGTGTCTGTACCCCCACTTAGGATAGTGTGACCATCTGGACTAATGATTACAGAAAAAACTGGGGTTGAATGTACTTTGAGTGTCTTGAGTAATTTACCTGTAGATACTTGCCAAATGACTATGCTGCTGTCATCACTGCCACTAACCAGAGTTTGGCTATCTGGGCTAAAGGCTAGGCATCTTACCCATTTTGTATGTTCAGTGAGAGTATGTAGTAATTTACCTGTGTCGAGGTGCCAAATCTTGATAGTATTGTCACTACTTCCACTAGCCAAAGTTTGCCCATCTGGACTGATTGCAATTGTCAAAACCCAGTTCAGATGAGTCAGGGTGTGTACACATTTCCACGGTAAAGGTTGAGACTGTGATTCAGGTGCTGGCGGCGTTGGTGGCTTTGGCGGCGGCGATGTCGGTTTGGGTGGTGGTGGCTTTGGCGATGCTTTTTTCTGTTTCAGTTCTAGTTCTCTGGCATTTTTAATATCTGACTTGGCTCTATTTTCATATCCTAGTTTCGAGCAAGCAAGCCCTCGGTATTTGTAGGCTTCAAAGTAGTTAGGGTTGAGACGAATCGCTTGGGTAAAGTTTTCAATTGCTTCAGTATATTTTCCTTTTTGAGCTTTCTCCATGCCTAGTTTGTAGAAACTTTCAGCATTGGATGGAGTGAAATCAATTTTGGTAGAAGTGGAAGCAGCTTGATTTGTCTCATTTGGCTGATAAGACTTTAATCTTGCATAAGCTTGATTGATTTCTTTGATTTTTTCTTCTGCTTCTAGCTTTTGCTGCGGTTCAAGAAAACAATCTGGATGCCAAGTCTTAGCCATCTGGCGGTAAGCTTGCTTGACTTCATCAGCAGATGCACCTGGTTTTAACCCAAGGATATCGTAAATATAATTTATATCGAAGCGCTCGCTCATACTCAGAAATCAGCAGCAAATCTTACTACACTTAGTATTCCCAAGTATAAGTAGTATTGAACTCCAGTCTGGTGTCGCCGTCTGAAGTGTCTTAAACTATATTCGCTCCTTATCTCCAACGCCGGTTTAGCCGCAGTAAACTTTTTATCCTCTGACAAAATCTTTCTATTAGAGGTCTAGGTTTTGATACATATCTAGGCGATCGCGATCTACGTGTACTTCCCGGATTTCTTAACTCTTCTTCTATTTGTGCAGCTTTATTTAAATCTGAAGCAGCTCTATATTCGTATCCCAGTTGTGAGCAAACTAGCCCACGATATTTATACGCGTCAATATAGTGAGGATTGAGCCGAATTGCGTGGGTAAAATCTGCGATCGCATCTTCATATCTTCCTTGAGTAGCATTTTCTACTCCTAAAGTGTAGAAAGTTTCTGCATCCCAACGATTGACAGATATTTTTGGGGGATTTTTAGGCGAAGATGAAGATGGATTTTCAGCAATAGGAGGCTCAGATGGAATTTCGGATTTGAGCCTGTTGTAAGCTGCGTTGATTGATTTGATTTTTTCTTCAGCTTCCTGTTTTTGTCTTTGCTCGACAAAGCGATCGGGATGCCAAATTTTCACCAGTTTACGGTAAGTTCGCTTCACCTGTGCTTGAGATGCACCGGGTTTTAGCCCAAGAATTTCATAAGCATCATTGATATCAAAGCGATCGCGCATACTGAAAAAATCGGCAGTTAGATAAATCTATGTTAACTATTCCCAAAAATCCTCTCCAATCAACCCAAACGCCCCATTCTGGTTATCACTGGGATGGCAGTAGCCGTCGCTTCTTTGAAGGTTGGTATTACCGCGTCACGTTACCGGAAATTGGGCAAACATTCGCCTTTATGTACTCCATTGAAGATCCCATCGCCGGTAAACCTCACAGTGGCGGTGCAGCCCAAATCCTCGGCCCGGATGATGAGTATCTCTGCCGTACTTTTCCTGATGTCAACAAATTTTGGGGTAGTCGAGATGTTTTAGGTTTAGGTCATTGGGGTAAAAATAATTTGCAAGTTTCCCCCCTATACTTACTCCCAGCAGAGTTTGAGTATCACGTTCAAGAGGGATATCAAGCCACAGCCACCTTGAATCAGGGAATAATTCGCGATCGCGCCACCAATAATTATTGCCGTTGGCAGTATGAAATTCAACCTGTATACGGTTGGGGCAATCAAAATGGCATTCAGCAATCAACCGCAGGCTGGCTGTCATTCTTGCAGATTTTTGAACCTGGATGGCAAATTTTGATGGCTCACGGTTTAGCCAGTGGAAAGATTGACTGGAATGGCAAAATCTACGAATTCACTAACGCCCCAGCCTACGGCGAGAAAAATTGGGGTGGTGCTTTTCCTCAGAAATGGTTTTGGATAAACTGTAATTGCTTCGAGGGCGAACCCGACTTAGCATTAACTGCTGGTGGTGGACGGCGGGGTGTGCTGTGGTGGATGGAATCTGTAGCGATGATTGGACTGCACTATCAAGGCAAGTTTTATGAATTTGTTCCCTGGAATTCCCAAGTTGAGTGGGAAATTCAGCCTTGGGGTAGATGGCAAATGAAAGCTAGCAACACTAATTATGAAATTGAGTTAACAGGAACCACAGATTTATCTGGTACACCTCTACGTGCGCCGACAGCAGAAGGTTTAAGATACTGTTGCCGGGATACTATGCAAGGAAAACTAAACTTAGAGTTACGAGAACTAAATGGCAGAAAATCTAAAGTAATTTTAAAAGCAAAAAGTTTTCTTTGTGGTTTAGAAGTAGGCGGTGGCTCTTGGGATAATTTTTGGCAGTCTACCTAAAACTACTGCTATCTAATGCTATAATTATATATGCTTCGCAGTTGGGGTTGTAGCTCAGTTGGATAGAGCGGACGCCTCCTAAGCGTCAGGTCGTGCGTTCAAGTCGCACCAGTCCCGTTATCTTTAGACAATTCATATATACAGCAATTAATATGGTAAGAGCATTGCTGTACCCATAAAAGTAGTACGCCAGTTCTTACAAGTCGGGATATCCGCCCATGCTACTGGCTCCTGTATTCCGTGCAATTGAAAACTACTATATAAAGTGGTTAAAACCCTTTGATGAATCGTCCGATATCGGTTAGGATAATCCATCAATTAGAGGAAAAACTCCAGGCACGCTTAATCGCGCTGTTACACAAAAACCAACCAAATTTATATTTGGGCAGAATTTGTGCAGATTCTTGGGAAGTTTGCTACTCTACTATCAATTGTTTTTTCTTATAGCCAGAGAAAATTGTGTACCAAGTAAATTAAGTTATTGAGCCTTGAATAAGCTACTCTTTACAAATAAATCTTTTCGTTTTATGGCTTTTGTCCTACCAATATTTATGTGGTGGGGATACAAAGAAGTACAAAACCAATTTGTGCAGCCGCAAGCAGTCGTAGTGTTAGGTGGTTCAACGAGACATTTAGAGCGAGAAAAATTTACAGCAAAATTCGTTCGCGAGCATCCAAATATACCGATTTGGATTACAGGCGGCAGTCCACGTACATTCACCCAAAGAGTGTTTACCAAAGCTGGTGTCGATCCTCAACGTTTACACTTGGATTATGAAGCAGTAGATACAGTTACTAATTTTACTACTTTGGTAGATGATTTGCAAGCTCGCGGCATTAAGAGCGTTTATTTGATTACTTCAGACTTTCACATGCGTCGGGCTTGTGTCATTGGCGAAATTATTTTGGGTAGTCGGGGTATTTATTTAAAACCAGTGCCAGTTCCTTCCGAAAAACCCCCTGAATCTATCGAAAAATCTGTTCGTGATGGAGCTAGAGCGATAATTTGGTTAGCAACTGGTTACACTGGTGTGGGTGCCGCTAAAAATAAACGGTAAATCAAACTGATTTTGGATTTTTAATCGGTCAAAATCCGAATGACTAATGACAACCGTCACTAGTCACTTATATGGTTAGGGAAAAAACGCCCCAAATTTCCCCACAATTTGATACCCTAGCTTAAACAGATTTGAGTAAAGTTAAAGCGTGGAAATTCAACTTGGGCGGGGAAAAACAGCTCGCAGAGCTTACGGAATAGATGAAATTGCTCTAGCCCCTGGTAATAGAACACTAGATCCCAGTTTGGCAGATACTAAGTGGCGTATTGGCAATATTGAGCGAGAAATCCCGATAATTGCTAGTGCTATGGATGGCGTAGTAGATGTTCGTATGGCTGTACGTTTGTCACAGTTAGGAGCATTAGGTGTCCTCAACTTAGAGGGTATTCAAACTCGCTATGCCGACCCAGAGCCAATATTAGATCGGATTACCTCTGTGGGAAAAGATGAATTTGTTGCCCTCATGCAAGAACTCTATGCCGAACCAATAAAGCCGGAATTAATTGAACAACGTATTCAGGAAATTAAACAACAAGGTGGCATTGCAGCTGTGAGTGCAACTCCAGCCGGTGCAAGTAAATACGGTGAGGCGGTGGCCAAAGCTGGGGCAGATTTATTTTTTGTCCAGGCTACGGTAGTTTCTACTGCACATCTGTCACCAGAGTCTTTAGTACCACTCGATTTAGCAGAATTTTGTCGTTCCATGCCCATCCCCGTGGTGTTGGGGAATTGCGTGACTTACGAAGTCACGTTGAATTTGTTGAAAGCTGGGGCGGCTGGGGTACTGGTGGGAATTGGGCCTGGTGCGGCTTGTACTTCTCGTGGGGTATTGGGTGTTGGTGTGCCACAGGCAACTGCGATCGCAGATTGTGCCGCAGCACGAGATGATTACTATAACGAAACTGGCAACTATATCCCCATTATTGCTGATGGCGGTTTAATCACCGGTGGCGACATTTGCAAATGTATCGCCTGTGGCGCTGATGGTGTGATGATTGGCTCCCCCTTTGCCAGAGCCGCAGAAGCCCCTGGAAGAGGTTATCATTGGGGTATGGCGACTCCTAGCCCAGTTTTGCCCCGTGGCACCCGCATTCGCGTTGCCACCACTGGTAGCCTAGAGCAAATACTCATTGGCCCAGCAGGGCTAGATGATGGCACTCACAATCTTTTAGGAGCCTTAAAAACCAGCATGGGAACTTTAGGAGCCAAAAATATTAAAGAAATGCAACAAGTGGAAGTTGTGATTGCACCTTCTTTATTAACCGAGGGTAAAGTTTACCAAAAAGCTCAACAATTAGGTATGGGTAAATAGAATTGGGGCATAGAGCATAGGGCATAGGGCATGGGTTATTAATTCTTCTTCCCCTGCCTCCCCTGCCTCCCCTGCCTCCCCTGCTCTCTACTCCCCACTCCCAAATTCTTCAATAATTTTTCCAGCCCCTAAACAATTGCTGGAAAAATCCGATATGTCGCTTACAATAGAGATAGCGGAGACGCATGTTTCCGTTCACTCCTCACACCACACTCCGCCCGGACTACTGTTCGGGCGGTTCCTTATGTTTGTAAATAAAATAAGAGAGCTTCTTTGCAAATGTACATCCTTGCACTCCCAAGCTGAGGTTTTTGCTATGGTAGAATTTTCACCAAGTTCAGATATTATTGGCGAAGGTTTTAGGCATGTCAACAGCCGCACAAGTTACCGATTCTAGTTTCAAGCAAGAAGTACTCGACAGCGATGTACCAGTTTTAGTTGACTTTTGGGCACCCTGGTGCGGACCATGCCGTATGGTAGCTCCTGTTGTCGATGAAATCTCCGAACAGTACAAAGGTCAAATAAAGGTCGTAAAAGTCAACACAGATGAAAATCCTCAAGTTGCTAGTCAATACGGCATCCGCAGTATTCCCACATTAATGATTTTTAAGGGTGGGCAAAAAGTGGATATGGTGGTCGGCGCTGTGCCTAAAACTACATTAGCTTCCACTCTCGAAAAGCATCTTTGAAACTCAATCGGTAATAAAATCCTCTTGAGTTATCCATTTTGTTCTAACTTTAAGTTAATTTTCATAAACAAGTTTGAGAGCCGCGAATTTCTCGTTTCTCAAACTTGTTTACATTTGTATACAGTTTCAGAATATTTTAACGCAAGTTCGACAAGCCCTTTTTTGACCTCTCCCCCAACCCTCTTGGACACGGAGAGGGAAGTTAAAAACCTAATTTCTCGTTGCTCCTCCCTTTCTCCGTAGAGGGAGGTTGTCCGGGAGAGGTTCATCGAACTCACGTTATTTTAGGAGTTTTCTACCTCAAAAACAACTCCCTAATTCCCGTACTACCAATTTCCACCGCTAACGCCGCTAATAGAAAACCTAAAAGCTGAGTCACAATCACTCCACCTTCTGCACCAATCCACTGGTCAATCAGATTTGCTAAACGCAAAATCAACCAAGTGCTAAACATTGCCCCTAAGATACCCACCGCCACAGCAATATGCGGACTCTGTGATTTAGACATCAGCAACATCACCGTTGTTAAAGTCCCCGGCCCCGCTAACAGTGGTAAAGCTAGTGGAGTAATTGCGACATCGCGTCCTTCTTCAATAATTGGACTATCTAATTCTCCCCGCAGCATCTGCAAAGCAATTAACAGCAATAATATTCCTCCTGCTATTCGCAAAGAGCCGATGCTGATTTCCAAGTAATTTAAAATTATTTGCCCTGCAAAGGCAAATAGCAAAAGAACTGCGATCGCAATGATAATTGCTTTATCTATAACTTTGTTTCTTTGGTCTGGCATCATGCCTTTAGTCAAAACTAAAACAATCGGTATATTGCCCACAGCATCCGCCAAGACAAACACAGCGATAAATGTTTGAATGAGAATAGAAATATCCACAGTAGACAGTTTTTATCAAGGTTTGATCGCAATCTAATCTTTATCTTGCTCAGTTTGCTAGAACCCAGAGGAAGATTAAGATCGGTAATAAAACCAGTGTGTTAAAGAAAATCTTGGCTGACGCATTTCTAATTAAGTTCCACAAATCTTGAAGTAGCGATATATTTTGATAATCTCTTTTCCATAAATCAACTGTTCGTTGTTGAATCTATGAAGTCTTATTTAGCCGCCGCTATTCAATTGACCAGTGTGCCCGATTTACAGAAAAATTTGGCACAGGCAGAAGAATTAATAGAGCTTGCCGTGCGTCAAGGTGCTGAATTGGTGGGTTTGCCAGAAAACTTTTCCTATATGGGAGAAGAAAAAGATAAACTCGCACAAGGTGATGCGATCGCTCTTGAAAGTGAAAAATTTCTCAAAAAAATGGCTCAACGCTTTCAAATTACCATCTTGGGCGGCAGCTTTCCACTTCCTGTAGATAATACAGGCAAAGTTTATAACACTACTCTACTCATCGACCCTAACGGTCAAGAGCTTGCCCGCTACTACAAAGTCCACCTATTTGATGTTGATGTCCCTGACGGCAACACCTACCGCGAATCCAGCACGGTTGTGGCTGGTACGCAATTACCCCCCGTCCATTTCTCAGAAAAGCTCGGTAATTTAGGGCTTTCTATTTGTTATGATGTGCGATTTCCAGAACTGTATCGTCATCTGGCAGATAAGGGAGCCGATATTATCTTTATTCCCGCCGCTTTTACCGCCTTTACAGGTAAAGACCACTGGCAAGTACTACTACAAGCCAGAGCTATCGAAAATACCGCCTACGTCATTGCTCCGGCCCAAACGGGGAATAACTACGCCCGTCGTCTAACCCACGGTCACGCGGTCATTATCGACCCTTGGGGTGTAATTTTAGCCGATGCTGGAGAAAAACCGGGAATTGCGATCGCAGAAATCAAGCCCACTAGGCTAGAACAAGTCCGCCGTCAAATGCCTTCCTTACAACATCGGGTGTTCTAAGGATTGGGGAAGAGGCAGGGGAAGCAGGGGACAAGGGGACAAGGGGACAAAAGTTTAGAACTTACAACAAGTCTTTCCCCTTGTCCCCAATTCTCCTTGTCTCCAAGTCCTCTTTCCAATGCCCAATGCCCAATGCCCAATCCTTATGAATAAAACAAAAAACCGGGTAAACACCCGGTTTCTGACAACATTAAAATCCTCAGTTTTTTAGCAGCATAGAAAAACTATGCCCATATTTATTTGCTGTCAAAATTAAACTTTAGCAGCTGATTTGGTAACAACGTTAAGTTCACCTTTAGCATACTTAGCAGCAAAATCTTCCAAAGAAATTTGCTTAATTTTGCTTGCATTGCCAGCTGTGCCAAATTGCTGATAGCGTTCAGCACAAACCTTTTGCATGTATGTAATAGAAGGCTTAAGGAAGTGACGGGGGTCAAACTCCTCTGGTTTTTTAGCCAAAGCTTCACGTACAGCAGCAGTAATAGCCAAACGGTTGTCGGTGTCGATGTTTACTTTACGTACACCACTCTTAATACCTTTTTGGATTTCTTCTACAGGTACACCGTAGGTTTCAGGAATTGCACCACCATACTGGTTAATCAGTGCAAGCAAATCTTCAGGCACAGAAGAAGAACCGTGCATTACCAAGTGGGTGTTAGGCAGACGGCGGTGAATTTCTTCAATACGGCTGATAGCCAAAATTTCGCCAGTCGGCTTGCGGGTAAACTTGTAAGCACCGTGGCTTGTGCCAATGGCAACAGCCAAAGCATCTACTTGAGTTGCTTCTACGAAGTCAACAGCTTCATCGGGGTCAGTTAAAAGTTGAGAGTGGTCGAGTGTACCTTCAAATCCGTGACCATCTTCAGCTTCACCAGCACCAGTTTCTAGAGAACCCAAACAACCGAGTTCACCTTCAACACTGACACCCAAAGCATGAGCTACGTTTACAACTTCGCGGGTAACACTGACGTTGTACTCGAAGCTAGCGGGAGTTTTAGCATCAGCTTCTAAAGAACCATCCATCATCACGCTGGTGAAGTTGTTCTTAATTGCTGAGTAGCAGGTAGCAGGCGCATTACCATGATCTTGGTGCATGACAATGGGAATGTGAGGATAGGTTTCTACCGCTGCCAAAATCAGGTGGCGGAGAAAGTTTTCTCCTGCATAATTACGAGCGCCGCGAGAAGCTTGTAAAATTACGGGGCTATCTGTCTCGACAGCAGCTTTCAGGATCGCCTGAATCTGCTCCAAATTGTTAACGTTGAAAGCTGGGATGCCGTAACCGTTTTCAGCTGCGTGATCCAACAGCAGCCGCAGTGGTACAAGCGCCATAGATAGTCCTCCTAATGTGGTTGTCAGCTAGTCGGTCTGAGAGAAGCGCAATTATTACGCTAAATCTTAAGAGTTTTTTCAACTTACTTATAGGAAATTATAACTAGTGTGGTGTATCTATGTTGAAAAAGTTTACGCCATAGTTATTAGAAATATGTTCTATACTTGTTCTCTACTGCTGTACTATGCCCTATAGTTGCTCTGTACTGCTGTACATTTAGCTACCCTATAATTAGTAGCTATGGTAGCCCATTATCCCAAATGCTTGTTTGTGCAATTACAAAGAGGAGCGATCGCTTCTTTACATCATTTAATAAACTTCTATATGGGTCGCCCGGGATTCGAACCCGGAACTAATCGGTTAAAAGCCGAGTACTCTACCGTTGAGTTAGCGACCCTTTCGCTTGCATTTCGCAACTTTGCAATCATAGCATACACATCTATAGATTTGTAAAGGGGTTTAGAAAAAATTAGCCCTTAACCTTATAGATGCTGTATGGCTAGCTCCTGGTGCTAACACAGTCAGGTTATCGCCAGTATTGAGAGAGTTACGGGTGGCACTCCAAGGTTCTAAACAGTAGAATTCTTTGCCTTTGACTGTCCAAAATACTAGGTAGGTAGAGAAATTATCATAATCCAAAGTGAGTTTTAACTTCCGGCTGCGGTCTATTGCAGTGGCCGATTGACTTGTTAGCTGTCCAAAGGCAAAATCAATTTCATCACGGCTAAAGTCAAAATTGCCGTCAAAAGAGTGAATTTCTTTAGTTTGATTATCTTGATACTGCTTAGAAGGAATTTCCACCTCTAACTGAGTTTTATCACCACACAGAAAGTAGGGATGGAAACCAGCCGAAAAGGGCATTGGTCTAGATGACAAGTTTTTATATTGTTGGCGGACTTCAAGGGTATTACCTTGAAGTTCGTAGGTGAAAGCCATCTGAAAATCAAAAGGATACACAGCCTTGGTTTGCTCGTTGCTATCAAGAACGACAGTGAGACTAGCTTTATCTCCAGTTTCTTGTTCTGTTACTTTCCACGGCAATTCACGAGCGAAACCGTGTTGCTTGAGAGTATATTTTTGACCGTTGTAAATGTAAGTATTATCTGGTAAATTACCACAAATAGGAAACAAAATTGGATTCCCACCTCTGACACTCAACTCAGGATGAGTAAAGCGTTCAGTATCTAGGTAGAAAACTTCTTGCCCTTGAATGCGCCAACGGGTGATGATACCGCCGCGTTCTGGTACGACTTCCAACTGAGAACCAGCGCCTTCGTCAGAAAGAATATAAGTCTTGTACTGTTGCTGTTGAACTGCAATGCTAAACACAAATTTTATTCCTGGGTATATGGATAGTTAGAAGTTAGGAGTTGTGAGTTAGGAGTTAAAAATTCATAACTCCTAACTTTTAACTCCTAACTCCTAAATTTGTTATTCGTCTTCTGCAAACACGAAACGATATAACTCGCTGGGGTCTGGTTCGGGGCTGCTTTCGGCGAATTTAACGGCTTCGTCGATTACATCCTGAATTTTACGGTCAATGGCTTTAATTTCTCCCTCATCTGCGAGATTTTGCTCTACCAAATAAGCTGCCAACTTTTTAATTGGGTCTCGGGCGAACCAAAATTCTTTCTCCGCTTTGCTCCGCATTTCATCTGGGTCTGCCAAGGAGTGACCCCGGAAGCGGTAGGTAAGCGCCTCAATTAATGTTGGGCCTTCACCTGCACGGGCACGGGCTACAGCTTCTTGAGCCACGGCTCGAACTGCTAGTACATCCATGCCATCTACTTCCACGCCCACCATGTTAAACACGCTGGCTTTTTTATAAATCTCTGGCTGGGAAGTGGCTCGTTCGTGAGACATCCCAATGGCCCACTTATTATTTTCGACTACAAACAGAATTGGCAGTTTCCATAGGGCTGCCATATTTAGCGTCTCGAAAAACTGACCGTTATTAGCTGCACCGTCACCAAAAAAGCAAGCTGTCACTTGGTCAGCGTTTTTATCTCCCAGCACTTCGCGGCGATATTTGGTTTGAAAAGCCGCCCCAGCTGCTACAGGAATTCCCTCAGCCACAAAAGCATAGCCACCCAACAAGCGATGTTGAGCAGAAAACATGTGCATGGAACCACCGCGCCCTTTGCTGCAACCTGTGGCTTTACCAAATAATTCTGCCATCACCTCTTTTGCTGGTACACCGGCACTGAGAGCATGAACGTGGTCGCGGTAAGTACTACAAACGTAATCTTCACCCGGTCGCATTGACTGCACAACACCACTGCAAACGGCTTCTTGACCGTTGTACAAATGGACAAAACCAAACATTTTGCCTCTGTAGTACATTTCAGCGCACTTGTCTTCAAACAAGCGCCCTAACACCATATCCTCATACAACCGTAACCCTTCTTCTTTTGTAATTTGCGTAGTAGCAGGATTAAAAGTGGGTAAAGTACGCTCTTGAACCATTATTTTTGAGTATCCCTGTTGTACAACTTAAAGTTACAGTCTTAAATAAGTTGGTCTAATAACACCTCAGCTTTTAACAGGCTAGCGTTTGTAAGACTCAACAATCAAACTTTATTTATGCACCAAAAAAGGGTCTTAGGGAATAGCTGAATTTTTAATTTTTGATTTTTAACTTTTCAGCTCATGCCCCGTGAGGATTTGACTCTAAGGGCAATATCTGCCACTTTAGGTTGTCTCTCTCTATTCCCCTTCACAGACTAGCAATCAAGATAGACTGCTTTCTGCATATCCATTAACAATTTTAAAAAAAGCAGGCAAAAATCTATAATACCCAAATAGGTAATTGTAATGAAGGGTAAATTATGATATGATTTTTGTCTCCTGTTATCAGGGTAAAACCCTCAATAGTGGTATTTTTGTTACTGCCTAGTAGGAAAGTACCAAAAAAATCAATCATCAATAGATTCTTCCAGCCACAACAATTATGCCGTGATTAAAAGCGGTAGTTGTGGTTTGTGGTATCGAAGGCTGATAATAGTTGTGTTAAACAAAAATACTAAGAATTAAAACAAACAATTGAGGCTTTCTAGGCGAAAGCAAAAAATTAGTACTAAAATGTGACTCAAAATTTCGGGAAGGTACAAAACAAGTTGTTGCAATATACACTTGTAGAGTAAATTCTATACGGCATTTTTATGGCACGGTTTTACGGCCTGGAACGCTCTAGGTAAATTATGTTGATCGCGGTGCAGGGGAAGTAGGCTGTGCGAATTCCGCTAGATTACTACCGAATTTTAGGACTACCGTTAGCGGCAAGTGATGAACAATTGCGACAGGCATACAGCGATCGCATTGTACAATTGCCGCGACGTGAGTATTCTCAGGCAGCAATTTCTTCTCGTAAACAACTCATAGAAGAAGCTTACGTGGTTTTATCAGATCCAAAACAACGCAGTACCTACGATCATCTGTATCTTGCCCACGCCTACGATCCTGATAACCTTGCTGCTGCCGCAGTAGCACTGGAAAATTCTCCAGAAAGCACCAAAAGGGGTAGCAATACCCAGAGTCTGGGTATCGAAATTACTCAAGACGAATTAGTGGGCGCTTTATTAATTTTGCAAGAGTTAGGGGAATACGAACTTGTACTAAAACTAGGTCGTCCGTACCTGGTAAATAAAAATGGTGCTACAAGTCCAAGAAAGGGTAATAATTTAGCAGAGGAAGAAATACACGAAAGTGCTGAACACCCAGATGTTGTTCTGACTGTTGCCCTTGCTTGTCTAGAATTAGGTCGCGAACAGTGGCAACAAGGTCACTATGAAAATGCCGCTATATCCCTAGAAACTGGTCAAGAACTGTTAGTACGCGAAGGGTTGTTCGCCAGCGTCCAGGCGGAAATTCAGGCGGATCTTTATAAATTGCGACCATATCGAATTTTGGAGTTGTTGGCACTACCTCAAGAAAAGACTGCCGAACGAAGCCAAGGTTTGGAATTATTACAAAATCTTTTAGAAGATCGTGGCGGAATTGATGGCACGAATAATGATGATTCTGGTTTAAACATAGATGACTTTCTGCGGTTTATTCAGCAGTTACGCAACCACTTAACAGTCGCCGAACAGCACAAGTTATTTGAAGCCCAAAGCAAACGTCCTTCTGCTGTTGCCACTTACTTAGCTGTTTATGCCTTAATAGCGCGGGGATTTGCTCAACGGCAACCTGCTTTAATTCGTCAAGCAAGGCAAATGCTCATGCGTCTGGGCAAACGCCAAGATGTACATTTAGAACAGTCGTTATGTGCTTTACTTTTGGGACAAACTGAAGAAGCAACTCGGGTTTTAGAACTTAGTCAGGAGTACGAAGCTTTAGCTTTTATTAGAGAAAAATCTCAAGACTCTCCCGATTTGTTACCAGGGCTGTGTCTATATGCAGAACAATGGTTACAACACGAAGTATTTCCTCATTTTCGAGATTTAGCAAACCAGCAAGCGTTTCTAAAAGATTACTTTGCTAACCAACAGGTACAAGCTTATTTAGAAGCACTGCCAACTGATGCAGAAACAACTAATGAGTGGGCTGTAATTAACCCCCAAAATTTTCCCCAGCCACAGACAAATAATTTGCCTTTCCCTAAAAATTTAACTAGGACTCCAAAGCAATTTAACCACAACAGAACACCTGACCTAGATTTGCCAGACACACCAGAATATTCAAACTTCTCACCACCGATGTGGAATTCATCTGGAAACGTAAAATCAGAGGTTCCTGCTGCTGAACGAACGAGCAGAGGCACAAAGGAGCATTTGAACGGTTCAGTTAAAAGTGCTACACCTGCTCATAACCAAAAGCGTCGGCGGAGAAAACCTGCTCCATCTCCTATCCGAGAGCGTTTACCGGACAATCGCCCCCATTCTCGTCGTCCTCGGCGGCGGCGAACTTTTGCTAATACCATTGAAGGGAAAACACGGCTGGTATGGAGAGTGTTTATTTCTTTGGTGAGTATTTTAGTTTTTTGGGTGTTAGCCACAACAACTTTTGGATGGTTAAAAAATCTGTTTTTTCCCACACGACCTGCACCTGTTTCACAGTTGTTTGTACAAATAAATCAACCACCAATATCTATTCCCGATCCAAATAGTCCACCACAAGGACTAGATGGCTCTTTAACAGATGCAGCAGCAGAGGAAATTATTCGCACTTGGCTATCTACTAAAGCCGAAGCTTTAGGGCCGAATCATGAGATTGATAACTTAGAGCAGATTTTAACTGGTTCAGCTTTGTCTCAATGGCGGGCGATCGCTCAACAGGCTAGGTCAGACAACCGCTACCGCAAGTACGAACATAGCGTAAAGGTGGAATCTGTAGAGAAAATTGATTTATTCGCAGATCGTGCCGCAGTGGTAGCTACGGTGAAGGAAGCGACGCAGTTATATGAAAATGGTCAGTTTAAAAACTCTTCTAACGAGAATTTGCGGGTTCGGTATGATTTGATTCGACAACGAGGTAAATGGCGTATTCAGAGTGCATCTGTTGTGAATCAGATAATTAGATAAGTTGTAATGTTTAGGTTTCCAATACCCCTAACAAAGTTTTCAACATCAAATAAGCAGAAGTCCCTCCCGGATCTGGATGTCCGATACTCCGTTCCCCCAGGTAGCTAGCCCGTCCCTTTTTCGCCTGCATTGGTATAGTTTCCTGTAACCCTTTGTGGGCTGCTACTACAGCCTGTTGCATAGCTTCCAGCGTTCCCTTACTTTCTTTTACAGCTTGCCCAAAAGTGGCTACAGCCGGAGACAGCACATCCACCATTGTTTTGTCTCCTAGTTGCGCTTTACCACGTTGCAGCACCCCATCTAAGCCTGCTTGCAGTATTCCTAAAACATCTTGTTCTGTTAATTCTTGCTTACCAACTACTGCTGTACTGGCTCTTAAAAACCAAGTGCCATAAAGAGGGCCACTAGCACCGCCAATAGAAGAAATTAAGGTCATACTCACGGCTTTGAGAATGCTGCTGATATCCTTGTCTGTAAAAGTTGGTAACTGAGCGCTTACTTTTTTGAAGCCGCGATCCATATTGATCCCGTGGTCAGCATCTCCGATCGCAGCATCTAATTCTGTCAAATAGGCTTTATTCTGCTCTATCTCCGTTGCATAAGCCTGCAACCATTGCAATATCTGCGCTTGAGTCAACATAATTCGTAATTAGTTAAATTCCCCAACGCCAACTTGGCGTTTTTACTGGTGCATCCCATAGCCCGATCATTTCATCATCTAATTTCAGCAGGGTAATGGAGCAACCTTGCATTTCTAGAGATGTAATGTAAGGGCCTATCAAGTTTCGCACAATTTGCAATCCTTGCAGTTCGCAGATTTGGGCGAGTTTGCGGTAAACAATATACAGTTCGGAAATTGGGGTTCCACCCATACTATTGACGAAAGCTAATAAGCGATCGCCTTTGGCAAATGGTAGACTTGTTAGCTCTACATCTACCCATTCTTCTTTATCTTCGTCCCATTCGCGGAGCGTGCGGGTGTATGCTGCATCCTCAATGAGCGATCGCGTTAAAATTTCGGTAATCTCATCTACTGATTTTATGCTTGTGCGTTCTGTTCCTGGTTCACCGTGAATACCGATACCTAATTCAATTTCGCGATCGCTCAATTCAAATGTTGGCGTTCCATTCGCGGGCACTGTACAAGATGTTAGAGCAATTCCCATACTCCGCCCATTCAAATTTACTCGGCGACACAAATTTGCTATTTGTGCTAAATCATACCCTGCCTCAGCCGCCGCACCACAAATTTTCTCCGCCAGGATTGTTGTTCCTACACCCCGGCGTCCTTGGGTATAGAGACTGTCTTTCACTGCTACATCGTCATCAATCAAAATATTTAGCGATCGAATGCCTTCACTACGAGCTAACTCTGTTGCCATTTCAAAGTTCATCACATCGCCACTGTAATTTTTGACGATATAAAGGATACCAGAGCCTCCATCTACAAGCTTTGCTGCTTCTAGCATTTGGTCGGGAGTTGGTGAAGTGAAAACCTGACCGGGACAAGCTGCATCCAGCATTCCTTTGCCCACGAAGCCAGCGTGCATTGGTTCATGTCCACTGCCACCACCTGAAATAATTGCTACTTTACCCGGAATAGGTGCATTGGCTCGATAGACAAAGACAGGATCGTAGTTCAGTTTAATTAAATCGGAATGAGCCGCCGCCATACCTTCTAGACTTTCTTGCACAAAGTCTTCTGGCTTGTTGATCAGCTTTTTCATAATCCGTGTTTGGTTAAAAGGTTGCTAAAACCCAGGTTATAGCGCTTATGGTTTGTATGCAATAGAGGCTGACCTCTCTCTAAATCTCTCTCCTAAAAGGAGAGAGACTTTGAAATTTCCCCCTTCCCGCGACGTGTTGGGGGTTAGGGGGTTAGGGGGTTAGGTTTTTCGTGGGTTTTGCCATATAACCGAATAATTATAAATTATTTGGTCAATTCACAGATTCCATCCACTCAATACACTTGTGCATCTGCTGGCGTATGGTTTCCTTATCAGCATGAAACCTTCGTCCATGACCTGGTAGCACCCACTCAAAAGAATAATTAGCCAAGTTACGCATTGATTTAATCTGTTCTGACCAAGAATACCAGCAGAAATCGCGGAATGCAGCCAGTTGGTGCAAGCTTTCTGACCAAGCGAGATGGTCGCCAGTGAACAGAAACTTATTTTTGTAGAGTAGTACGGTTTGTCCTTTGGTGTGACCGGGAACCGGGATAATTAATAAATCTGGTGTCAAAGTAAATGCTTCAGAACCAGTTAGCTGTATTTCTACATTGCGAGTACCCGCAGTAATATCATCAACGTGGAGGATGCGATCGCACTGAAAATGCTCGGCAAACTTTTGATGATCTGCCACATCATCTTTGTGAGTTAAGTACATATAACGAATTGGCCCCAGTTCTTCTAAACGCTTAATTAAAGGCGGCGTAAACCGGGGAGAATCCACCAAAATGTTACCTTCTGGAAGTTGAATTAAATAGCTAGCAGCACCATAAGATTTTTCCGAATGATAGCCGCAGTGGTAAACATTTTCCGCTACTAATATAGGAAACTTTTCTTGAGCAACTTTGATATCTTTTGGTTTCTCAACAGTACCAATAGAACTAGTAGGACAAGCTAAAAGTGCTTCCAGCGCGGCTAATCTTTCCGCTTCATTGGTTGGTTGATGATAAACAGCCGATTGGTCATCAACATCATAAAATACTTCAGGAGCCATCCAACGACAGGTATCACAATCAATACAGGTAGTATCTACATAAAAATCGCCGTTGACATTTTGAGAGCGACGCTGATTTAAATGAGCCATATTAATCCTTTTGCTTCCAGGTGCTTCCTGGAGAGCGATAAATCCTATATCACTACGCTAGCAAAAGTGGCTTGAGATTGTAGACACCCTAGAAATAAATCTAGTTAAAAATAGAGAGTGGTGAAACTGCAACACCCCAAATTCCCCGCTTGATTGCTTAGGTAATAAAAACCCTTACATACCTATATCAATACTATGAAGGCTAGCTTAAATACAATAAATTTAGAAATTTTAAAGTGTTTGCCGTCCTAATTAGATAATCCCAAGATATATGTTTTTCTACTCCTCTAGATAGATTCGCTGGAAAAATTTACTTCTGCCAAATAACTTTCAAGATTGTAATTTAACGATTAACATTTAAAAGAATAAAGTTTGTCAAAAATTTGTAACTCGAAATAATATTTTTGTAAAAGGTTATCAGCAACTAAAGACGGTAATGAGTATTACATCCGATCCCAATAGCAACTCAACAGTTCCTACTCGATCTTTTCTCCCCATAGAAGATTATGGGGTGATTGGCAATTGCCATACCGCAGCTCTTGTCAGTAGTTGTGGTTCGATTGACTGGCTTTGCCTACCTCGCTTCGATTCTCCATCTTTGTTTGCTCAGATTTTGGATCTCGAACGTGGTGGGAGCTGGAGTATTCAGCCAGCCACTGCTTGGGAAAGCGATCATCAGTACTTGAACGAAACTAATGTACTAGAAACTATTTTTACGTGTGAGTCAGGACGAATTTCGCTGCTAGATTTTATGGATATCACTAATAATGAGCAGCAGCAACGCCTTCCTGCGCCTGGTAGACTGATCCGAATTGTCGAGGTTAGCGAAGGAACAGTTGAAATTATTAGCACTTGCTCTCCTCGCCCTGATTATGGGTGTACAATTCCCGATTTACTCAAATTTGGTAACGAAGTCAGGTTTGGTTCATTCACAGTTACTGGCCCCGTTGAATGGCATCTAGACACAACAAGCAATACATTTATGTGCCAGATTATCCTCCACGCCGGAGAGCAAGCCGTATTCACGCTTTTGACTGAGGAGGATGCACAACTGCCAAACCTAGCCCCTACCGATGCCCTGGCATCAACGATCGCCTTCTGGCGGCGTTGGGCGAATAAGTGTACTTATCAAGGAGCGTACCGAGATGCAGTTGTCCGCAGTGCGCTCACTTTACAGTTGATGACTTACGCTCCTTCAGGAGCAATTGTGGCTGCACCTACAACCTCGTTACCTGAAGAAATTGGTGGAGAGCGGAACTGGGATTATCGCTTCACCTGGATTCGCGACTCATCATTTACTCTTTATGCATTGCTATTAGCAGGTTACATTGATGATGAGTATCAATACTTTAATTGGCTGGCGCAGACTCTGAAGATAGAAGGAACTGGAATCAAAATCCTTTACCCGATCGCATCAAGTGGACAGGTGGTTGAGCAAACCTTAGATCGCTTTCGGGGATACCGGGAATCGCAGCCAGTTCGGATTGGCAATGGTGCATCTGAGCAAGTTCAGCTTGATGTCTATGGTGAGGTGCTTAGTGCCTTACATTTCGCTTGGAAGATTGGAAAGTACGATCCAACTGCAATTTGGGAACACATTTGCCCACTAGTAGATTGGGCTGCTGAACACTGGCGCGAACCGGATAGCGGCATCTGGGAAGTGCGCGGGGGGTTGCGGCATTTTGTTTACGGTAAAGTTATGCTGTGGGTGGCGTTAGACTGTGGCATCGAAATGGCTGAAGCGCTTGAGCTAGCTGGTGATACTACCCGTTGGCGACAGGAACGCGAACTAATCCGCAATGAGGTGTTTGAAAAAGGATGGAGCGAAAAACTTGGTGCGTTCAAGCAATCCTACGAGGACGAAACTCTTGATGCCTCGAATTTGCTCATGTCTAGTGTCGGCTTCATTGATGGAACTGACCCGCGTATGGTTTCAACTATTGATGCTACTATTAAGCATTTAGTTGACAATGGACTGTGTTATCGTTACCGAGATGCACCAGAAGGAGTGAGCGGTAAAGAGGCATCCTTTGTTCTTTGTACCTTCTGGCTGATCGACGCACTGATCTTGGCTCAAAGGACAACAGAGGCTCGTGTTTGGTTTGAGCAAATGTTGGCACGAAGCAGTTCGCTGGGACTGTTTGCAGAAGAAATCGACTTGGAGACAGGGGCGCATCTTGGTAACTTTCCCCAAGCCTTTTCGCACATTGGCGTCATTAACGTTGCCGTTTCCTTAGCACACGCATGTAATACCGGAACAGTTGAGCCTCAGCATATTGATGCAGCAAATGCTGCCAGAAGAGGTGGCGGTGGTATTCAAACCTGAGTTTGATGTAAGAAGCCTATAGAGTATGACCCAAACGCAATCCTAGTACAATCCATCCTTCAAGAGTATCTTGCAAATCCTCCCGGCAAGCTTCTAGTGTTGTTGCGTTTGCCCACACACCTTGACATTCTAGAATTTCGCCGTAGAAAGTTCCATCCTCAAGCAACTCATAAGTTGCTTTATGCATTGCTGTACGAATGTAATTTGTCAACATTCAGCTTTTTAATCAATTTGGTTACAACTGAAATTTTATTTTTAATCGCAAATCCGCCAAACTCTAATTATTATGTATAATTTTTAATTTCCGAAAATGCGATCGCGCCCCTTTACCAAACGCGATCGCTAAATTTTCCATCCCCTATCCAATAAAATGCAGATGACTACTCACCGCACTAATTAAATTATGGGTAACGGGAAGACTATCAACTACCATCCCCAGACACAACAGCATCATGTAGGAGATGGAAAACAGAAACAACTCTTTAGCTACAGCGCGATCCTCTGGATTTTGCAACAACCGCCAAGATTTGTGGATAAATAATCCTCCCAGAATTACAGCGATCGCAGCATAAAGAATTCCACTCGCGCCCAAAGGATATACCAATAACACGGTTGCAAATACTGTTACCAGCGTATAGTACCAAATCTGCTTCACGGTTGCCGTATCACCTTCAATCACAGGTAGCATTGGTATCCCAACTTTTGCGTAATCATCCCGAATCATCAGAGCTAAAGCCCAGAAATGGGGCGGTGTCCACAAAAAGACGATGGCAAAAATTAACCATGCTGACCAGCTTAATGTGCCTGTGACAGCAGCCCAACCCACTAACGCCGGAATTGCCCCAGCAGCTCCACCAATAACGATATTCTGGGTACTGTGGCGTTTTAGCCAGTGGGTATAAACCAAAATATAAAAAACGATCCCAGAAAATGCTAGCAGGGCGGCTAACAGGTTGGCAAATACTGCTAGGAGTGTAAAGGAAATTGTCGCTAGTGCGATCGCAAAAATTAGAGCATCACGCGGCTGAACCTTACCGGATGGCATCGGACGATGGCGCGTCCGCTCCATATCATAATCAATATCTCGGTCATAGACACAGTTAATCGTCTGGGCGCTTGCAGCAGCCAAGGTGCCACCAGTGAGAGTTACTAGCAACAGCAATGGGTCTACTTCACCCTTAGCAGCAATCCACATACTCCCAGCCGTAGTAATCAAAAGCAACGGAATAATCCGAGGCTTGGTTAGCTGGTAGTAACTTTGAATTACCTGTAAAAATGTTCCGTGGTGGCGAGAGACATTAGTCTCAATCATTTTGGCTCTGGTTCCTTATTTTTCAACAACTTATATGCAGCCCCCGCTCAAGCTGGCTCTTATTAAGCAAACGAAAACACAGATTTTCTGCACCTGCATAGGTCGCAATACTCGCCGTTGCGGCTTTCGTCGTTTAGTGGAGAGTGGGGAGCAGGGGAAGATGAGGGAGCAGGGGGAGATTAAGGAGAAGAACCAATGCTCAATGACGGCAGTTGCTCTACTTGGGGAGACCCCATCGCCCTTGGCGTCTCCCCTTGGGAGAAGACCGCACTGCCTCCCCAATGCCCAATGCCCCATTCCCTACTCAGCACTCAGTACTCGTGACTCAGCACTCACAGAGTCACGCAGTGCGAGAACTGTGAAAACCACCAAAGTACCCAGCAAAGTAGCTCCTATAGCTTGGTGAGAGACGGTGAGAGGCTCTACTTGGAGATGTAATTTGAAAGTGGCGAATCCCAACAAGATTTGTAAGGTTAGCAACGCACCAGCCAAATTTGCCAGTCGCCGTAAGGCTGGATGTAGTGCTGGTGTCCGCCAACAGATAAATACTATTGCCAAGGTTGCCAAGGAAGGCGGCACCAAACCAGCAATATGACTGTACATTACAGTACAAAGTTGAGAACCGCCGAGGCATTGGTGTAGCGCCCAGCGAGAGCCTACCAAAGCACCCAAGAGACTTTGCAGGTAAACCAGAACAGTGGCAGTTAAACCGACCCAAGGCAACTTACCAACGGTTCCATTCCCCTGATAGGGAGTAAGTGCCGTGCCGATAATCAGCAGGGTGCAAAAAAATAACAGCGCCGTTCCTAAATGAGCGGTAACGATATCAAACCGCAACAGTTCGGTAACGGTGAGTCCCCCCAAGATGCCTTGGAAGACGATTAGAAATAGGGCGAATGTAGATGCCCAAGGCAGCCAAGAGGGTAAAAAACGACGATGCCACCACGACAAACCGAAGAGTGCGATCGCGCTTACACCAATTAAAGCTGCATCCAATCTGTGAAACCACTCCAAAAACACTTGGAGATTCATTTGCTTGGCTGGCACCAGTTCGCCATAGCATAAGGGCCAGTCTGGGCAAGCAAGTCCAGCATTCATCACACGGGTGGCGCTGCCTATTGCCATCAAAATTAAGGTGGCTATGCATATTTTCCACACCAAGCGACGAATCATTTCCTTGGGTTTTTGCTGCTGAAGCGCCGCTTCATTTTGTTGTTGTAGGACAAATTCGCTCATGAAGGATACCTTCTGCCCGCTCTTGGTGAATCTCTTAAAATTTTCAATTTTCTTTTAGTGTCCCATCTCCACCCTAGCGTATAGGCTATGGGTTTATAGATTAGCACTCACTTATACTTTGAATCACTCCAGAAAGGTTTTGCCTGAAGCTTTAGGTATTTTTCAAGATGTGAGAAATTGATTCATGGGAATAAATTTAAACATCCTAAATTTTTCCTTAAACTTTTTCACTGATTTTCATCTATTTTTGGCGTTGTATGATAGTAAACTCATACTCAAAATTAGTGAAATAGCCAAAAAAATTAATAAAAATTTCAGACCTTTCTCCCCCATGTCTGACAGCCTAGACTACCTTAGTAAGTGAGCAGCTTTAAGATAACGTAGTAAATTCAATTAAGTAAGCCGTGAAGATTCCAAGTTCAATCTGGACATTACTCATTGGCATCGTGCTAACGCTCGCCAGCCTTTGGTACGGTCAAAATCACGGTCTGTTGCCAGCAGCAGCCACGGATGAAGCCGTCTTAGTGGATGGTCTGTTCAACGCGATGATGATCGTTTCAACAGGTATATTCCTGCTCGTCGAAGGTGTTTTAATTTACTCTGCATTTAAATATCGTCGGCGTGCAGGTGACAATGAAGACGGCCCGCCAGTTGAAGGCAATGTACCTCTAGAAATTCTCTGGACGGCGATCCCAGCAATTATCGTTATCGGTATTTCTGTTTACAGCTTTGATGTTTACAACGAAATCGGTGGCTTTGATCCCCATGCTATCCATGAAGCACCGATGATGAATCAGGAGTCGATGAAAATGCCAGGGCATGGGAGTGCTATGGCCGCAACTTTAAGCGATACTCCACCCAGCACCGAACCCAACCTCAATCAAGAAAAATCTGATGAGGCAATGCAAGACCCAGCTACCGCAGAAGTCCGCAATGCTGACCAAATTCCCCAACTGCGGAATGCCCCAGGTGTCGGTAGTGTTGCCCCGACGATTGGGGGAACTCCTGATAAAGCAGGTAAACCAGCAGAATTACAAGTCAACGTCACAGGTCTACAATATGCCTGGATTTTCACCTATCCTGAAACTGGTATAACTACAGGTGAAATGCACGTTCCTATTGGGCGAGAAGTGCAAATCAGTATGACAGCCAACGATGTCATCCACGCTTTCTGGGTTCCAGAATTCCGCTTGAAACAAGATGCGATCCCCGGTAGGCAAAGCGAGATTCGCTTCACCCCTCAAAAAGCAGGAGACTATACCCTGATCTGTGCAGAACTTTGTGGCCCCTACCACGGTGCAATGAGAGCGCCAGTAGTTGTTGAGCCACAAGAAGCCTTTGATAAATGGATGCAAGAACAGCTAGTTGCCAGCAAAGAAACGCTAAATCAAGCCATTGCTGTTAACCCTGCGAATCTATCCCCAAATGAATTTCTCGCTCCTTACACCAAGGATATGGGAATTAAGCCAGAAATCCTCCATCAAGTTCACAAATAGTCATTAGTCATTAGTCATTAGTCATTAGTCATTAGTCATTAGTCATTGGTCATTAGTACTCATACCAATGACAAAGGACAAATGACAAAGGACAAGTGACAAAGGACAAATGACAAAGGACAAGTGACAAAGGACAAATGACAAATGACCCAAGCTCAAGTGCAAGAAACTGCCAACGCCCCTGCTCTTGTTGAGGAGTCAGGGATCAGAAAATGGCAAGACTACTTTAGTTTCAACACCGACCATAAGGTGATTGGGATTCAATACCTAGTCACTACATTCATTTTTTACTGTATCGGTGGCGTGATGGCTGACTTGGTTCGTACAGAACTGCGAACTCCAGAAGTCGATTTCGTCACCCCTGAAGTCTACAACAGCTTATTTACGCTGCACGCCACGATCATGATTTTCTTGTGGATCGTGCCAGCTGGTGCGGGTTTTGCTAATTTCCTCATCCCTTTGATGATTGGGGCAAAGGATATGGCATTTCCGCGCTTGAATGCTGTTGCCTTTTGGATGATTCCGCCTGCGGGTTTATTGTTGATCGTCAGTTTAGTGGTAGGCGATGCACCGGATGCGGGTTGGACTTCCTACCCTCCCCTGAGCTTGGTAACAGGTCAAGTCGGTGAGGGAATTTGGATTATGAGCGTCCTCCTACTAGGTACGTCATCGATTTTAGGAGCAATCAATTTTCTCGTCACATTGCTCAGGATGCGTATCCCCGGTATGGGGGTTCATCAAATGCCCTTATTCTGCTGGGCGATGTTTGCTACCTCGGCGCTGACTTTGGTATCTACACCAGTGTTAGCAGCTGGTTTAATTTTGCTGGCTTTTGACTTATTCGCAGGAACGACATTTTTTAACCCAACTGGGGGTGGCGACCCAGTTGTGTACCAGCACATGTTCTGGTTTTACTCCCACCCAGCCGTTTACATCATGATTTTGCCCTTTTTTGGGGCAATTTCAGAAATTATTCCCGTGCATTCCCGCAAGCCGATTTTTGGCTATAAAGCGATCGCTTATTCGTCTCTCGCTATTAGCTTTCTGGGGCTAATTGTTTGGGCGCACCACATGTTTACCAGCGGTATCCCCGGTTGGTTGCGGATGTTCTTTATGATCACCACGATGATCATTGCCGTACCTACGGGAATTAAAATATTCAGTTGGTTAGCAACCATGTGGGGTGGGAAAATCCGGCTTAATACTGCCATGCTCTTCGCCATTGGCTTTGTTGGCACCTTTGTCATCGGCGGGATCAGTGGCGTGATGTTGGCAGCAGTGCCTTTTGATATTCATGTCCACGACACCTATTTTGTGGTAGCACACTTACACTACGTGCTCTTTGGCGGTAGCGTGTTAGGGATTTATGCAGGCATTTACCACTGGTTCCCGAAAATGACGGGACGAATGGTGAACGAATTTTGGGGTAAAGTTCACTTTGCCTTAACAATAGTTGGTCTAAATATGACCTTCTTACCAATGCACAAGCTGGGATTAATGGGCATGAACCGCCGGATTGCCCAGTATGACCCCAAATTTACCTTTCTCAACGAAATCTGCACTTACGGCGCTTACATACTAGCAGTTTCGACATTCCCCTTCATCATCAATGCGATTTGGAGTTGGTTATACGGTGAAAAAGCTGGTAATAATCCCTGGAGGGCACTTACCTTAGAATGGATGACAACCTCACCGCCAGCGATCGAAAATTTCGATCGAACCCCAGTACTAGCTACAGGCCCCTACGACTACGGTTTGGAAAAGGCTGACGAAGGTGTACCTTTATCCGATCCCAATCCAGTTTTATCTGGCGGGCCGAACTCAGTATTAAGAGCAGAACCCGATCCAGCGGTTGCTGCTAATCCCGAAGACCGGAAATAGAGTTATGAGTTATGAGTTATGAGTTATGAGTTATGAATGATGACTTTAATAAAGTTGTTAGTTCAAAATTTTTAACTCCTAATTTTTAACTCCTAACTTCTAATTCCTAACTTCTAACTCCCATTCCCCATTCCCCATTCCCCACTTATAAAAATTCATGCAAAGTCAAACTATTGACCCAGCTAAAACCGAACTAAATCATCACCATGCAGCGGAAGCGTCCGTCGGTCATCATGAAGAACATCCAGACCATCGGATGTTTGGGCTAATTGTCTTCCTAATTGCTGAAGGGATGATTTTTATGGGGTTGTTCGGAGCCTATTTGGCTTTCCGTGCTACCTTACCTGCATGGCCGCCAGCAGGTACTCCAGAATTAGAACTTTTGTTACCTGGAGTCAACACCATCAATCTAATTTCTAGTAGTTTTGTCATGCACAATGCCGATACTGCTATCAAAAAGAACGATGCGCGGGGTGCGCAAATCTGGTTAGCAATTACCGCTGCAATGGGTGCTATCTTCTTGGTGGGTCAAGTATATGAATATACCCATTTAGAATTTGGTCTAACTACCAATTTATTTGCGAGTGCATTTTACGTTTTGACTGGTTTCCACGGATTGCACGTTACCATCGGCGTTTTGGCAATCGTTGCCGTGTTGTGGCGATCGCGCCTTCCGGGTCACTATAGTAACGAAAAGCACTTTGGCATTGAAGCAGCCGAAATCTATTGGCACTTCGTTGACGTAATTTGGATTATTTTATTCGGATTACTGTATCTACTGTAAGTATTAATTAACTAGTTGTTTAATCCACGCGGACAACTTAATCAGCCCCCACTAGGGGGCTTTTTTAATTAACAGAATAAAAATATCAGTGAAAATGAACATAAAGACGTAGAAGTGCTACCCTTATGCAACAATACGCTTGGGTTAGCTCCAAAAACCTTAGACTTCTTGGCATTGTAGGGAAAAAAGTAAGCGGTAAAGGTTAAACAATTTTTCTGTATTGCCTTATACAAAGGTTATTAATATAAATAAGGCATATTTATTGCCTACCTAAAAAAGTTAAATAAAAATATATAAAAATCAGCTTCAACTATTTATTCCAACTATTACTTTTGCTAGATGCAACTGAGTGATTGAAAGTGATAAAAAGGCGAGTAAAGTAAAAGGTGGGAAAAGTCGGAAAAGTAGGATGTTTTAGAGAAAGTATTGAAGAACCAGTTAATATACTGTAAATTAATGTTATGAGGACTGAGTAAACCAATAAATAAAGTTCGCAAATTTATACGGATTTATATTTAAGGAAATATAATTCTCATATTTATTTTAGTCATAAAAGTAGCAAGAAACTTGAAGTTATTGGCGAGATTGCAAGTATTGTAATTCGCTTTGCTTTCTCATTGAAGTATTTTGATACCAATTCCAAAAATGTTTACGACAGATAACCCAACCTGCGCTGACACGCACCCTCCCCTTGCTAAGGGTAGGTAGGGATGGATTTTTTTTAACAATTGGTATCACACATATTAATTGGGGCATTTTGTGGAAGCGAATACGCATTAAAGATTTGCTATAATTATTAGTAAATTGAGATCGTAAAATGCGTGAGTAATTGAAAAGTTACACCTAACTATCTCAAAAACTTACCAAATCTTTTTTAGTTTTTTCGTCAAACTCACATCGATCTGACAACGCGATCGCAGTTAGTAACGACTAGAATCTGATGACAAAATGGTAGCGAACACTTTAAGTGCTATTTGTGCCTTGAAATTTCACTGCTCAACGTTTTGTCAGTAATCAGACTTAACAGTTAAAAGAATTAACCATCTTAACTCATAAATCTTATTCTCTGCCCACAGTTTAAATACTGTGGACTAGTGTTAAATTTACTTAAGTGATAATATTACAGAAGTATTTCATAAATTAATTTTGTATTAAGATACTTGTAAGGGTATTCAACAAAGCAGTCAAGCAACTAAGCACCAAAGGTATCCAAAGCATAGGTCGCGCGATGGCTAACTGCCGCAAAGATCGGCAAATCTAGCAGCAAGCAGTTATTAATAACCTCACTCAAGCTCTGAATGGTCAGTAAATTAAGAAGTAGTATACGCCACATGAGCCAGAACCCTCTAGTCAGAAAAACACTCCGAAGTCGCTTTGAAACTGTCAAAGTGATAGGAAGCGGAGAATCTGGTAATACTTACTTAGTAGGGGGTGCTATACGTAACAGACATCGCTCCTCTTTCAACAGAAAAACACTTCGGAATCGCTTTGAGATTGTCAAACAGTTAGGAAGTGGCGGTTCTGGTGATACCTACTTGGCCATTGACTTGGATTTACCAGGACAACCTCATTGTGTAGTCAAACATTTTCATCCAAAAGATTCTAACCCAGCTGTTCTACCCATTGCTAAAAAGCTATTCGATCGGGAAGCAGAAGTTTTATACCAGCTAGGCAACAACCACGAGCAAATTCCGAGACTGTTTGCTCATTTTAATGAAGACGGGGATTTCTATTTAGTTCAGGAATATATTGACGGTCATGCCTTGACTCAAGAAATTGTCCCAGGTCAGCGTCTCAACGAGAATACAGTCGTAAATTTATTAAAAGACATCCTAGAAGTACTGGCTTTCGTCCACCAACACGATATTATTCACCGAGATATTAAGCCTCAAAACTTAATGCGGCGGTACTCCGATCGAAAGATTGTGCTAATTGATTTTGGGAGTATTAAGAAAATTGGTGCTTTGGGAGCAGGCTTAACAATTGCGGTTGGGACTCCTGGCTATATGCCAAGCGAACAGGCTAAGGGCAAGCCAAAACTTTGCAGCGATATTTATGCAGTCGGGATGATTGGCATTCAAGCTTTAACAGGTTTAATGCCTGAGCAATTACCAGAAGATCCCACTACTGGAGAAGTTATCTGGCGCGACAAGGCAGAAATAAGTGATGCTCTGGCAAATATTTTAGATACAATGGTTCGCGATCGCTACAACCAGCGTTATCAGTCTGCCACAGAAGCTTTACAAGCACTTGATTCTGATGTAGCGTTATCACAGTCTTCACAATCTGCTGACATCAACTACAAAGCTGATGATACCAATTTGCTAACTTATAGAAACTTTATTTTGCTACTGGGTATTGGTCTTGGTGCAACTACGAGTTTGATAGTAATAGTTTTAATCTATACATTTATTAATACGGGGACATCGCTTCCAAACCAACCTACTCCACTAAAGAGTTTTATAGAAAGATTGAGTTCCCGTTATTAACTAATATAAGTAGTCTACTAGCTAAATCAGCAGCTAATAAAAGAATCTGTCAAAGCAATTGCACCATTGCAAAAACTACCAAAGAGTAAATTTAATTTCACTAAATTAGAAAAGTTAATTATCTAGCAGCAATCATCAAACTGGCTATTAACTAGCTATTACAAATTTACTGTAAATTTAAATATTTCAAGATTACTGTAGGATAAATACCTAGATATTCCTGTAAGATAAATACAATGAAACAATATTTAAAAAAATGGACAATACAAATCAAAGAAAAGCTTTAATTAACAGCGAAATCTCCCTCTTTCTTAGAGGTTTGATTATTGGTAAAGTTCTCACACTTATGGTTATTGGCGGATTACTTTGGTGGTTATTGAAGCCAAATATATTGCCCCGCAACAGCGTTAATTCCTCTAATCAAAATTTCAATCGCGTCTCTAAGAATGAATCAACTTTTCAGACAGTTGCTGATGTTCCCCCTGCATCATTCAACTACGGAGGTAGTACCGCTTGGGCATCTATTCGGCAATTGGTAGATTCTCAGATCCAGAGCGATCGCCCGGAACTACGATTACGCTACGTAAACCCTGTTAATGGTAGTCCTGGTTCTAGCTCTGGCATTCGGATGTTGCTTGATGGGAAAATAGACTTTGCTCAGTCTTCCCGTCCCCTCACAAATGAAGAACAAGCTATGGCAAAAGAGCGAGGCTTTACCCTTGAGGAACGCCAAGTGGGTAAAGATGGGATAGCAGTGGTAGTCAACCCATCACTCAATGTGCCTGGTTTAACTGTTGACCAATTGCAGCAAATTTATTTAGGTAAAATTACTAACTGGAATCAAGTCGGCGGGCCAAATCTACCCATCACAGCTTTTTCGCAACGACCAGAAGACGCAGATACAGTAATATTTCCTAACAATAGCGGCTTAAAAGGGCAAGCATTTGGCTCTAATGTGCAATATGTCTACTCTGCTACAGAGGCAGTGCGCCAACTCAGTAAAACTCCTGGTGGTGTGTATTATGCTTCTGCCCGTTCGGTAGTCTTTCAATGTAGCGTGAAGGCTTTACCATTGGGTCAGACTTCCGATCGGCTAATTACCCCTTATCAAACGCCGATGGTTTCGCCTGAAAAGTGTCCGCGTCAGCGCAACCAGCTAAATACTCAGGCGATCGAAAATGGCAGCTATCCGATGATTGCGAATTTGTTTGTGATTATTAAGCAGAATAAAGGACGGGAACAGCAGATTGGAAATGCTTATGCCAATCTTTTATTAACCGATCAGGGACAAAGGGCAATTGAGAAAGCTGGTTTTGTTGGCGTTCGCTAGTAGATTTGCAGGACAATTGAGCAAGCTTTCCAGAGATACCCGACTTGTTTAAGAGGTCGGGTATCTAAAAGTATAGACTGTGTGCGATCGCGGCTAGAACTGGGAACTACCAGCTTGCAGAATCTGTTGAGCAATCAGGTTTAGTTCGGGAAAAATAGGTGATACGATGCGGTCATCGCCTCTAAATTGAGTAACTCGGTATTCACCGTCAACTAATTGGTAGATAGAGATAGTAGGTTGTCTAGGATTACCGATAAACTTTTTACCACCGATAGCTAAATAATCAACAATCCAATATTCTTTTATCCCTATTTGTTCATATTCACCTAGCTTTTTATAATAATCATCCCGCCAGTTAGTACTAATAACTTCAATCACTAAAGGGATAGAATCGGCAAACTCAACCGTAGAATATTTCTGCCAAAGTAGCTCTAATTTTAAAGCAGGATGGTTGAGTAATAGCAAGTCTGGAGAATAGCAAGACTGACTAATAGCAGATTTAACTAATGCTGTTTTTGGGATGAAATAAGGTAGACCATTGCGAACGTACTCAACTGCAATTTTTTCAACCAAAAACCCGATAATATCTTCATGGTCTCCTACTGATTGTGCCATTTCAACAATCACGCCATCATGTAATTCATACCTTCCACCTTCAGGACGCCAAGCTGTAAAATCTTCAAAGGTTACTAATTTGGGTATAGCTTGAGTCATAAATTGCCTACCTTAGCTTATATATTGCGAACATTTTTAGTCATTGTTATTAGGTTTTTCATCACAGATCGTTTCAATCGCTACTTCCTTTTAATTATTCTGCATTGCTGCGGCAAGCTTATCTAAATTTTGACGAACAGTAACACTACGGTGATGATTTACACCCCAGACTCGTTCACAAATATCTAAAGCTTGCAAATAAAGCGGTTCTGCTTCACAGTAACGTCCAGTTGCACGATAAATTTCTGCCAGATTATTGAGACTTTCGGCAACATTGGGATGATTTTCTCCCAATAGGTGCTTATCAAGTTCTAAGGCTTTTATACATAAGGGTTCCGCTTCATTGTAACGTCCCTGTTCTCTGTACATATAACCCAGAGCATAGATCGTATCTGCTAATAGCGGATGCGCTTTTTGTAATACACGCTGCTTGAGTTCTAATGATTCTAAAAATAAAGATTCCGCTTCACTGTAGCGTCCTTGAGCGCGGTATATTAAACCTAAATTGTGCAAATCTGTGGCAACATCAGGATTTTCTTCTCCCAAAAATCGCTTATCTAATTCTATTGCTTGTTGCGACAAAGGTTCGGCTTCACTGTAACGTCCTTGATGATAATAAAGTAGCGCTAAATTATTTAGTATCAGAGCAAAAGAAAGATGATTTTCACCCAGCAGACGTTTTTCGAGTTCTAATGATTGCAAATACAGAGGTTCTGCTTCGTCATAACGTCCTTGTTCATCATATAGTAATGCCAAATTGTTCAGACTGGCAGCAACATCGGCATGGTTTTCTCCTAACAATCCTTTCCTCAGTTCTAAAGCTTGTTGATATAAAAGTTCTGCTTTACTATATTGTCCAGTAGATTTGTAAAGTCCTGCCAAATTATTCAGGCTAGTAGCAAAAGCAGGATGATTTTCTCCTAACAGGCGTTTTCTCAGTTCTAAAGCTTGTTTATATAAGGGTTCGGCTTCACTGTAGTTTCCCGTTGCACGATATATTCCTGCTAAATTGTTGAGACTATTAGCTAAATCTATCTGCAAACCTAATTCATTTTGTAACTCACTCGCTTTCCGCAAATATTTAATTGCTAATTCCTGTTCTTCTTGATAGTTTTGAGATTCACCCCGATCTAATCTGCTGTGGTAAATATCGCCCAATCTTGAGTATAAAGTAGCCAAGGTGGGGTCTTTAGCTCCCCGTTCTTGTTCTACTTTCTCAATTAACCTTTGTAAATCTTGAATGGGTAAGAAAAAGCGATTTGTTTCATTAGTATCTGTACTAGCTAATTCTGTGTCTCGAAAAACAAAGCGGATATTTTCTAATTCTTTACCAGGAATAGCATTTGTTTTTTGAGATTCAAACCGAAATACACCGTTGCGCCAACTCCAAAAATCAGGAGCTTTTTTAATTAAGTTGACTAAAATTTGGTTAGTTACCCAAAGCACGATCGCAAATGGAAATTCGCGCAATCCTTCCCTTGTCCACTGTAAGTAACCAAACAATTTCTCCTGTTCCGATTGCTCATTTCCCAATCTGAGAAAATACAATTGTTCAGCACCCGTCACAGTGATTACCGCCGGATTCTGCTGACGGAGATATTCTTCTTGTTGTACCAGTTGGTTAATAGCAGCTTTGAGACTAGGTTCTTGACGTGCTAGAGTTACTCGATATACACCGAAGGCAGGTTGTAGTTCAGCTTCATATTGAGCAATAATCCGATCGCGAAAGCTAGCATCATCGCAAACTGCAATCAGTAAGTTTAATCCCCGCTTTTGAGCTTCAATAGAAACAATTAAATCATCATACGCATCTTGATTTTCTCCTTCATCAAATAATTCCTCATTTAACATTAATGGCTCCCTGTCTTCTCAAGCTTTCGATAATAATTGGATGAACATCATACCAAGTTTCATCAGTGCGATATTCTAGAACATACAGCCCGTGTAACAAATCTAAAAACTCTGCTTGTTTGGGGTCGTTGGGCATAAATTGTTCATAAACGCTCTGTAAAATATCGATATCAGTTTTTCCTAAGCGTATCGAAAAATCATTGCGAATTTTATTGATTGCTTGCAGAAGAATTTTATCATCAATAATAACTTCGGCTGAGGGGTTTCGCCGGATAGTTCGCAAACATATCCGACAACATTCTTTAGAAATCCGAATTAATTCTCGCAATACGCCACCACTGTAAATCACAATTTTTTCAGCAGTTTCTACCGCGATTAATTCACTGGGAATCCGCTTTTGTAAAACTTCACCGAGAATCTTTGTTGCTTCCCGGCGAGGTTGGGCATTCGGTAAGCGATTTTTACCTTTATCAAATATTTTTAATACAGGCATTGCCACAACTTGATCGTTGGTTTCAGTGGCAATTATTGTACTAATAAATGTTTCTCGAAGGACTGCGATCGGGATAGTGTAGATAATTTGAAAGTTAGGTTGACAAAGAGCTTTAATGTTATCTCGATAAATTTCGTTAACTCTGCCTAAATCCAGTTTATCTAAATCATCAATAATTACTAAAACGTTTTGTTTAGTTGCAGCTTGAATTAAAGCAGCGATTTCGTTAATTCTCGCAACTAAATCTGATAACTTGCGTTCAAATTCTTGCTTAATTTCATCCCGAACACTTGCATCGGCTTTTAATTTCGAGCTAATCAACTTTAAAAGGTCAAAACCTATACTTACTTCTGCTTGCAAATTGGATTCTTCAGTACGAGTGCGGGTAGCGAACCACTTATAAAGAGCTTCTTTAGTAGATTGCGGAATATCAACTTTGCGGGCTTCTGCCTCTGTCATTAAATTAACTGCGATCGCAAACAGTATATTAATATGATTAACTGCCGACATTTCAATTTTGTCAGCAATAGAAAATAGAACTACAAAATATTTATCTTGAATTTGTCGGCTAAACTCAGCTAACAAAGTAGACTTACCACATCCTCGATGTCCTGTAAAGACTATTTTGCCATCTCCATTAGGACTATCTTCTACTAATTGGTTCAGGTCTGCAATCAAATCATCACCATATTCGACTCGAAATCTTTCCATTTCGTTCCGTTCCATTAACGGAAACAGTTCGAGATTGCTGTATGCTTCTTGAAAGGAGTTTAATAAGTCTTGAGACATTGGATAGTGCTGTTAACGTGCTAACTATTCATATAATGGCTCATGATTTTTGCAGCACAAGTTTAGGTCATGTCTAGGATAGAGTATGCCTACATAACTTCTCAAATTCAGTTAATAAATAACTACTAAGTGAGTGGTATGTTATGTCTGAAAAAGAGATGCCCTAATTCCCACATTTCAACCTATCAATGAGTAACAGAGGTTAATAATCAATCAGACTGAATGATAGATTATACATTCGATAATTCAGACTGAATGATAGATTATACAGATAATATCCTAAAAGCTACTTAACATATAAATAAAATAAAATTTTCAGTTATAAAAATAAATTTTTAGTGTGCTTAGTCTCATCCCCCTCTAGCCGAAATGGCTACGGCGTATACACAAGTCTGAAATAGCTGATTACCCCACCCTAACCCTCCCCTTATAAAGGGGAGGGAACTAGATTTCTTTTCTTGTTTCCCCCCTTTACAAGGGGGGATTAAGGGGGGTAATTCGACTTGTGTATACAGCGTAGCCCCAAAAGATGGAGAGGCTTTGATTCTTGCTCCCCTTCCCTGCAAACTGGGGGTTAAGTTTAAAAGAAAGTTGCACGCGGCGCTAAAAAGCATTATTTTAATTCCGCCTTGCGGTAATAGTCGCAACCCCACGGATAAATCTGTGGAGTTGTTCTGTTGAACTAATTAAGCGTTATGGAATTATTTAAACAATCTTTCATCAAACCAGCTTTTGCGACTTCAAAATCAGCTTTTGCGACATCAAAACCAGCTTTTGTGACATCAAAACCTGCTTTTGCGACTTCAAAACTAGCTTTTGTGACATCAAAACCTGCTTTTGTGACTTTAAAACCTGCTTTTGTGACTTCAAAACCTGCTTGTGCGACTTCAAAACCTGCTTTTCTCAACGAATTTCAGCAAATATACCCGCATCTATCTAGTTAGCTAATGCCATCCATGCTTTTATAATTCTGTAACTTCACTGTGGCTAGTGCATCCGCTTATTGCGTATTTTGATGATATATAAATAACTCAGTGTATAACATCCGGGTTATTTATAAATTAATCGAAACAGGAAAACTATATGACGCAACGCAAACGAAACTCCATGTCGCTGACTAAAGCTGAACGACGGATTGAAGGAATGCAGACAATTAACCCTGAGTTAGACTTTAGTAATGGGTTTTCAATAGCTACTTACAACACTAAAGTAGTTGAGTTAAGAGAGAAGCTAGCCGCTTATAATCAAGCACAAGCAGTAGTAAATAAGACACACAACGCATTGATAGAAGCAGAACGAGAGTTGAATACTTATTCTGAGCAAATGCTGTTAAACGTTGCATCTCACTATGGCAAAAATAGTGATGAATATGAGATGGCTGGTGGAACGCGCAGGTCAGACCGCAAGAAACCACGCCCAGTAGTAAACCAAACAGTGGCATCTGTGAAGTGATTGTTTGGACTCGCCGTTTCTTTAGATAAGGGTGCGTTGACCTTTGTGATAACGCACCATTAAATAATTCGTAATTCGTAATTCGTAATGGGCTACGCCCCGCTACGCTAACGTAATTCGTAATTAAGTTTTATGACGGGGATTTAGATTCGATATTTGATGGCGAGATTGAAAAACACTGCCTTATCAATTTACAACATAGATGGTTTGATATTTTCCCCTTACCTGCTATTCTGATTCCAAGCTATGGGGTTATGAGGTATACAAATCTTGCCAACTGCTGAACAAGGCATCAGGTGTGTCATACTATGTCAATCTTTGACCAATACATTCACTCCTATTTACATTATCCGCCTCAATGAACAAACAGATAATGTGTTTATTTTGGCAGGATATAACATAGAGATAGAAATCTATCGCAATGGTCTTTAGAGGTTCTTGTGATTGAGCCAGACTTTAGCAGCATGAGCAAAACCGAGTTAAGAGCCTTCGTCATTGCTCACCCCGACAACAAAGCAGCGTTTCGTGCTTTTGTTGACCGCTTTACATCTGAAGCGTCTCCAGAGACTTTTGACATCCCAAAATCGAATGCTGAGATTGAAGAAGTTGAAATTTTGATTAGACAAAAATTAGAACAATTAAAAATGATCTAGATTTTAGAAGTTTCTTTTAAATGTCGCATAATTAATTGAGTCGAACAACTGTTCGGTTTTGCAACCTACCAAGCTATCCGACTCGGTTTTATATTCGGAGGTTGTCGCCTTCCTCGCTGGTTCAGGTCTTGACTCCCTGGTGTACGCTTGATAAATTCCCATTTACCAACTCTGACAATGGGGAGTACTCACGCCACAGCCACCGCCACCACGCGAAAACCAACACTGTTGATCCGATTCGTACTCGCGTACCTTACGCGAAAGGCTGACTCGCAAAACCTGGCATCACCGTTCCAACCACCGCCACGCAGGAGCTTTATATTATTATCTTTACCAGTTAGCCACGCACTACCATCTTTTGGCGCACCCTGGTAATTGTCATTGTATACATCTTTACACCATTCGTATACATTACCATGCATATCGTATAAACCGAAAGAGTTTGGTGGAAATATTCCTACATCTGTTGTTTGTTGACGATATTCACCTTTTGGTGAGCCGGAAGGATAGTTACCGTTGTAGTTAACTAAATCTGTGGTAATCGTTTTACCAAAATAAAATGGAGTCTTGGTTCGAGCACGACAAGCATATTCCCATTCGGCTTCACTGGGTAGCCAATAGGTTTTTCCTGTCTTTTGGCTCAATTTTTTACAAAATTCTACTGCATCATCCCAACTCACCTGTTCTACAGGTCGTTTTTCACCGTGGAAGTAGGAAGGATTATTACTCATAATTGCTTGATACTGCGCCTGGGTGATTTCATATTTACCCATGAAGAACCCAGATATTTTTACCTGATGCTGTGGACTTTCATCTTTCTCTATGTCTCCTTTTGCTTCAGGTAAACCCATCATAAAGGTTCCCCCTGGTATCTGTACCATTTCCAGGGTGATACCATTCCCGAAGTTTTCAACAAAGTGTTTTGGTTCCTCTTTTCTTTCTGGTATAGTTGTTATTTCTGGTGCTCTTTCTGGTATAGTTGTTATTTTTAGGGCATCTGTTGGTTCACCTGTAGTTGCTGGTGTAGGTCTTATATTAGTTTCTCCTGAATCAGATGGCCAAAAACGTGGTACCGCAATTGTCAAACCCAACCCAGCAACTGCAAACCCAGCAGTTTGAATTACACGTCGTCGTGAGCAGTTAGGTAATATTATTTTTTTTGATGGCGAAGCAGCTGTTGAAGGTGTTGAAATAGTAGATGTTGCAAATTGTCCCGCACTAGAAGTCTGAGTATTAGTAACAGGGGATGGTGAAGTTGGCTTAGAAGATGGAATTTGAGGAGGTTTACTTATAGGTGTATTTGTGACTGACTTAGATGCTTGTGGAATTGTTTGCTGAGGTAAATCAGGAATTGCAGAACTATTTCGCAACCGTTCAATTCTTTGTAAACTTCTCACCGCCTCCATATCTTGCCCTGAAGCCGCAGCTAATACCCGAATCCATAATTGCTCTGCTAAATCTAAATTCCTGTTTACTTCTGCTTGGTAAGCATCATTTTTCAACGTGGCAATATCCGCTAGGGTTGCGTATCGTGGCACAAGTATTAGGTGGGATTTATTCACAGGTTCAGCAATCACATAAGGCGTTTGCCTTGTATTCTTATGCTGGCGAACCAGTTCAGGCACGCGAAACTTAAGATATTGCTCCAATCGTTCAACAGTAGCGCATTTACCTTGAATTCCTAACCCTTCTAGTAATGCAGAGGTAAAAGCACCTTGTTGTAAAACCTCAATTTCATAAGAATACTCCTGGGGAATACAGGAAAATATGCTGATAACTCCTTGTTGACGTGCTTCTTCTGCGGTTTGTCGCCCAATTCCTTCACCTGTTTTTTTACCTTCATTGCGACAAGCATCCAAAATCAAGACAACATTATCAGCACCGCAGCGACGCAGGCGTTCAGTGACAAAGTTAATCGCAATTGCCGTGTTTTCAATATCCTCTGGATCGCCATCACAGGGCATGAGATAATCACGGTCAGCGTATCTTATCCCATGACCACTGAAGAAAAACCAGAAATTATCTCCTGCTCCCATAAAGGGATTCTCAAATAACTGACGCAAGATTCGCAACAAGTTAGTGCGAGTTGGGCGAGTCGATTTTCCAGCAACATTAGGGGAATCATCCGAGAAGAAGAATATCCGCTCAAAACCGGCTTCATTACCCAGAAACTCCTGCATTAACTGTGCATCTCGCTTGGCATAGTTTAGCGGTTGCAGATAATCATACTGGTTAATTCCGATCGCGATCGCCCAATTTTTTGCCATCTCACTATGGTTCTTGGCGCTTGAACTTCAGCTTAATTGCTCCTTTAGTCCCAGCTTTTGCACCATTGCCAATTAATTTAACTTCTCCATCTGCACTAATTTCTACCGACAACTCAATTTCATCTAGCTGCATCTTGGAGTTGACTTTTGCTTGCTGTTGGGCTTGACTAAACAAATTCCCCACAACTTTGAGAAAGTGAGTCATATTTTGCTCTAATGTTTGAGCGCTAACCTTAACCGCATCTCCTACGCCTTTGCTAGCAATACTTTCCCTGATAGTTTCGTCTCCCCAACCGCGTGTATTACCACTCCCGCCTTTAGCACCATCAGGAATTGCTATTTGCGGCGTTTCATCGGTAACAATCCAAATGCCGTCGTCTTGAGGTGTTTCTGACATATTACTTTAAATATTTAGATGAAATTTTCCCATAAATACAGATACAAGGGTAGAGATAGCGATTCCGATTATTAAGAAATTTCAGTAACCCTGAAATTTCACTGAATATCTTGGATATTGTACCAAATACCATAGAGATGCCGAAATGTTTTACAGTCAGCTTCTTTTTGCGTCATTGAGATACTTCAAAACCAGCTTTACCCATTAGCAGTTAATAATTTAAAAGAATGCATCAATCAGAAAGAAGAAGACGGTTCTCAATTTATACGTAGAATATATTGCTACGAAGTTATTTGGAAGTGCGCCCAAAGTATGCTCTACCTAGCTTTTTATCAAGCTTGGCATCAACAAGAGAAAGTGAAAGATGGAGAGTAGGAAAAAAATACTTCCTCCAGCCAAAACATAAGCGAAATGTAGAAGCAGCAATCCCTTGCAAAGATGAGATTCATCCCATCTCGTAAGCGTCTCGTAAATCTATCACGTCCGATCTTTCCGCAATCTAGGGAATGCGATCGCCCCTAGTAAAACAGATATTGTAAACAGAATGGAAATGCGATCGCCTTTATGGTTCATATACATCACTGCAATGAGCGATCGCCACAACAAGTACCTGCACAACTTCATCGTCTATAGAATAAATGACTCTGTAATCCCCGATTCGGTAGCGATAGTAACCTGCATAATCTCCCTTCAGGGCTTTAATGTTGGGGTGCGATCGAGGAGTTTGTTCTAGCTGCTGCAAACATCGGGCAATTTTCTTAGCAAGGGCTTTGTCAGCATTGACATAAACTTCCTGGACATCGGGATGAAGAATAACTTCATACATCAGAGCGAAGAGTTCTCCAGGGGGCGTATTGGGCTTTAGGCGTTACTTGATTTTGCTTAACTCGCTCTAACAATCCAGGAATTGCCAAAAGTTCTTGGGTTGCAGCTTCGCTTTCAGCATTTGCCAAATAAGCAGCAAAATCAGTCAGCACTTGTAATCGTTCTGGAGATAGTTGCTGGAGTAAGTCATTAAGCTGTTGCTGTAACTCTGCAACAGAAATTAAATCTGCTGATGATCCATCATCCATCGGAGAATTATGGGTAGTATTCATTGCCTACTTCAGAATTTTCAGGTTTAGTTTTTATTATGCCGCAATCATGGAGATGATAGAAGCAACTAGCTTTTATGCTTCACTTTTAACCTCAGTCCCCTGCTATAATTGAAAACTATTTATTGTTGCATTTTCTATTGACGGGTATAACGATGTTTCACCCCAATGGGGAAATATTCAAAATCACCCATTGGCGCTAATGTAACCTGTGGTGTTTGATATTCTGCCGGAACATAATTAGCAAACTCGCTATTTAGACGTAACAATTGTGAAAGAATCGAAGATGCGATCGCAAGTCTTTGAGCTTCACTACCCTCTACCCCTACTGCTAATTCCACAACTACAGATAAAAATCGGTTTTTATCAGCATCTTCTTTCACCTGCAACACGAATTTACCCGTCACCCATTCTTGAATTCCTGGTTGTTCTAATCCTACCGTCACATTTTCGGGATAGATATTTGCACCAAAGTAAGAAACTGTAAAGTTGGAACGTCCAAAGACATAAACAAAAGGTAGCTGATGAATACCTCTTGGTGATTGTTGACTGTCAGAACGCAAATTTTCAAGTGGATTAAATCCCCATTCTGCTAAAAATTGCAGCATTGCATCATAACTAATTATCCCGCCAGTATCCAATATGTCATAACGCACTAAGGGAATACCGTTATCTCCCGAAAACAGCAATCCACCATCGTGAGCTTCAAAAAAGCGAGTGAAAGGATCGTATTGTACTAGTGTGGGTAAACGCGATTCTCCAAACAAAGCTCTCGCTGCATCGGGATTTTCTGCTAAAAAACGGCGAATACAGATACTTAACGGTGTTTCATTACCCAAAACTCCCGCATCCGCGGTGCCGTAAAGTGATGCAAAATCATAACAAGGATTTCGCGAACCAACTCTTTGGGCAACCAAACTCCGCCATTCTTCACTAAATACTTCTCCCGCCATCACTAATTTAACCTGATATTGCTGCCACTCCACACCACGAGCGATACCAGTATCAATCACATCTTTTAAAAATGGCGGGTATCCCAATAACACCACTTGCTCAAAACCTGAACCAAGTTCTTGGACAACTCGCAAGATTTCTTCTTTATTATTACCAGGAGTAATTACAGTGATGGGATAACCTTTGCTAGCAAGATAACGGCAGCAATTAGTGGTAAACATCCCACCTACCCAAGTGCCTAAAGTGAAACAAATCACTGCTAGGGTACGTCTGGTATCTGCATAGAAACTATCGTGAAAAATCTGTTCAAAACGTGTGGCGATTTGGAGTTCATCTGTGAAAAAACGAGGCCAAAATGTCGGTTTACCAGTAGAACCTGATGAAGCAGCTATCATGTCGCATTCTTGGAGTTGTCCGTTACGGCACAAGTCAGCTAGTGGATAACGCAGTATATAATTTTGTTTAGCGATCGCTGGTAGTTTTTGAAACTCCTCTAAGGTTTGAATAGTCGCGGGATTAATTTCCCTTTCTGCTAAAAACGCCTTGTAGGCTGGTACATTCGCCGCCACATCGTGAAATAAGCTCAAAGCTGCCGAAGTTGGAGTGTTGAGATGCCTTTGCAGTAGAGTTTCTAGGGGGGTAGACAAAAAATCTTCAAATGCTTTAATTACTTGCTGATGTCTTGATTTGCCGTTCATGACACTTGCTTATTTATCCTGAAGTAGAACCAACACCGTTTAAAATAATTCGTAATTCGTAATACTCGCCTTCATGCGAGAAGCAAGCTACGTAATTCGTAGAATATCCGAAAATGAGGGTATGTGCGTTGTAGTCATTAAATAAAACCTTAATTTATCCTTCAGCACCATGCAGCTCTATTGCAGTAAACAACACACAAATAATGGTAGTAACCGCTTTTGCACCCATTGTGGCGAACCATTACCTCTTGCTGTGGGACAGGTTGTGGATAATCGTTATCAAATTATCCGTCATCTAGGACAGGGCGGCTTTGGACGCACCTATTTGGCGGAAGATATCAATAAATCTCATCAAACCTGTGTGCTGAAGGAATTTGCACCCCAAGTACAAGAAAATCAAGATTTACAAAAAGCTAAAGAGTTATTTGAGAGAGAAGCAAATGTCCTGAAAAAACTCCAGCATCCACAGATTCCGCGTTTTCACGCCTCGCTACAAGTGAAGATAGGCACTAAAGATTTTTTCTTTTTAGTGCAAGATTATGTGGATGGTGATAACTACTACCAGTTATTAGAACAGCGTGAAAGTCAAGGAAAAACCTTTAGTGAAGAGGAAGTAATCATCCTCCTGCAACAAATTTTACCTGTACTATCCTACATCCACTCACGAGATGTAATTCACCGTGATATCTCTCCCGATAATCTCATCTGGCGGCGTTCTGATAATCTACCAGTGCTAATTGATTTTGGTGGCGTCAAGCAATTGCCAGCTTATCAAGGTTTTTGGCGTACCAAGTTGGCAGAAAATAATACTTTGCTGGGTAAAAAAGGTTACGCTCCAGAAGAACAGCTACGGCAGGGAAAGGCATTTTTTAGTAGCGACCTATACTCTTTAGCGGTAACATCACTGGTGTTACTCACAGGTCAAGAACCGCAGAAACTATACGACAGCTATCAGGGAATTTGGAGGTGGGGAAAAGAAATTCGAGTTAGTCCCCAACTGGAAACAGTGTTAAAAAAGATGTTGGCTTATCGACCGAGCGATCGCTACCAACGAGCCGAGCAAATCCTCAGAGATTTACCATCGCCAACTGCAACTAAATCTTCAGGCAATTATATTACCACCAAAATCAAGACGATGGTAGTTGCTCCAGGAAGACAACGCGCCAGTGCTGTTGTAAGTCGATTCCAGAGGCAAACACAAGCAATTGTGAAACCGGCATCTTTCCCTGTTTGGATTCGCCCTTTTGTGATGAGTTTAGGGGGAACGGCTTTAGTTGTCTTAACTGGCGCAGGTGCTTGGGCGGTAGTAAATGCAGTGATTAAGAGTGTAACTTCAATTACTATCCCATCAATTTCATTACCGCAAATCCCCCAGTTTCCCAATCCCAGCGGTAAACCAGCAGGCGACAAAGGAAAAAATAGCGATCTCCAGAAACTTATCAATCGTCGTCAAGAGCTAGAAATTACTGAAGGATTTTTTATTCGCACAGTAGATGATTTATTTTATACAAAAAAACCTGAATTAAAGGGACGTAGCCTGACATCTAAACCTGAAGATGCTGGTTTACGAGATGAATGGTCTGATATTGCCGATAATTTATTAGATAAACTAGAACAGGCTGACCTCAGTACAGCAGCTCGTCGGAAATTAGGTAACTATAGTCAAAAAGATTACGATACATTGAGACAACAAGCGCGATCGGGGCAGTTTGGCAACTATACAATCGATCAGTTGACCAAAGAAACCAATGAAAAATTCGATCGCTTGTTTCCCGATCAGCAGCGTAAGAAACTCAATCAACAGACTTTTGGTCAAATTTGGTATGCGATCGCAGCCGATCGAGTCAGTAAAGTACAATCTGGCAAATAAAGCGACTGGGGATTGGGAACTGGGGAAGAGTAACAAATGACAAATGACAAATGACAAATAACAAATGACAAAAATATATTGTTCTAAAGGACATGAAAATTCCCCAGGTAGTCGCTTTTGTCTCCAGTGTGGCGAAAATTTGTTGGATATGCCTATGAGTTATAGTATCCAACCAGGAATGACTTTAGGCGATCGCTATGCGATCGTGCGTCAAATTGGCCAAGGTGGCTTTGGACGCACTTATTTAGCTGAAGATATCAACCGTTTCCGCGAACTTTGTGTTTTAAAAGAATTTTCCCCCCAAGTTCAAACCGCTTACGTTGTCCAAAAAGCTGAAGAACTGTTTGAGAGAGAAGCAAGTGTTCTTTATAAACTGCAACATCCTCAAATTCCCCGTTTCCGAGAACTGCTGCGGCTGAATTTAGGGGGCAAAGAATATCTATTTTTGGTGCAAGATTATGTAGAAGGGGAAACTTACAATTCTTTGTTAAATGCCCGGATACAACAGGGTTTGCGCTTTACAGAAGTAGAAATACGCCAATTATTCCAGCAAATTTTGCCAGTGTTGGAATACATTCACTCACTAGGAGTAATTCATCGAGATATTTCCCCAGATAATTTAATGCTTCGGACTGTTGACAAACTGCCAGTTTTAATTGATTTTGGCGGTGTCAAACAAGTAGTAGCAACCGTAGCTTCCGAATATTACCAACCCGGTATGGTTGCACCTCCGCCAGCACCAACCTTATTAGGTAAAATCGGATTTGCGCCCCCAGAACAAATGCAAACAGGGTTAGTATCTCCCCACAGCGACTTGTATGCTTTAGCAGCAACAATGTTGGTTTTACTGACAGGGAAACAACCCCAAGAATTAATTGATACCTATACTCTCAGTTGGCAATGGCGACGGGAAGTTAATCTGAGTCAAGATTTGGCACAGGTATTAGATAAAATGCTATCTGCTAGACCCAGCGATCGCTATCAATCAGCCCGTCAAGTACTCCAAGCCCTCAACTCACCCCCAGCGAATTATCCGCCAACTCAATATCCCACTCCACCACAACCCACAGCCGCCACCGTCGCCGTCTCTCCACCTCCCCCAGCTTCCCCAACCCCTCCATATCCTTCATATCCCTCATCTTCTCCCTCTTCCTCCTGGTGGACACCAACAAAAACCTTCATTGTGGCAGCGCTAGTAGTTGGGAGTGTGGGATTAATTTGGTGGGGATTGAATGGCAGACGAGATGTCGGGCAAGTCGATCCTAATCCTACAGCCAGCCCCATTCCAACCAGCGAACAACCAACCGATCCTCTAGCGCAATATTCGCCAGCAGAACGAGAACGCAAAGAAAGATTAAGCGATCGCCGTCAACAGTTGGGTATTGACTCTAACTTCTACGTGAACTTGGTGAATCAAGTTTTTTGGGACAGAAATCCCAGTTTACGGGGACGTACTCTCAGCAATGGCCCTGAAGATGAGAGTTTGCGCGCAGAGTGGGATAAAACAGCTTCGGAATTACTAGAAAAGCTTACACCACTGAGTAATAATGCCCGCCAAAAACTAGGAACTTACACAACTGCTGAACGCGATCGCTGGAAAGTCGAAGTCAACAAAATCAATGTTGGTAGCCGTTCTTTGTATGATTTGGGAGATAATGCATTCTTAAGTGTATTTCCTGAGCAACGCGGTAAAAGTTTCCAAGGTCAGCCCATTGGACAAGTTTGGTATGGATTTGTTAGCGATCGACTCAGTGCAATCCTTGACGGTAGCGCTTTCCAGAAACTTGTCTTCGATCCTGGGGCTACTGGCAAAACAGTCAATGGTACTCTCCAATCTGGTGGTGGGAAAGTATTCATTGCTGGACTTGCCAAAAACCAATCTCTAGACTTGAAGCTAGAAGCAAATTCCCAAGTCTTGTTATCAGTCTATTCACCCTCTGGCAAAATTCGATTTTTAGAAGATTCTACTAAGCGTAGTTTGTCAACTAAATTACCAGAAAATGGATTTTATGAGTTTGTTGTAGTTTCCACAGCAACGAAACCAGTAGATTATCAACTCACTATTACAGCCGAAAATCCCACAGTTCCCCCATCACCAACACCCACGCCAACGCCCACGGAAACATCCACACCTATACCAACACCCACGCCAACGCCGACACCTACGCAAACACCCACGCCTACAGAAACCTCCACACCTGAACCTACACCAATACCAACTCCTGAGACAACGCCCTCGTAGGCTGTCAAGTTTAAATTGATAGTAAGCAAGTTCGTAGTAAGGACTTTAGTCCTTAATTTTCTAAGCACTAAAGTGCTTACTACAAACTTTTCATTACTAGTACAAACGGCGTAAATAAACCACCTATTCCAAATCAATGAAACGCTTACGCTGTATTCATTTTGAATTTTGAATTTTGAATTTTGAATTCCGCCTTGCGGTAGTAGTATCTTTCAATCTGTTTGCACTACACCTAAACGCAACGCAATTCGCTGGTGTTTGGTTGGATCGTAAGGTCTACCTCTGTGCATCACTTGTGAGTTGTCCCAAAAAAGAATATCTCCTGGCTGCCAAACATGAGAGTAGACTGGCGTACAGTCTAGAACAGTCCTAAACAAATCCTCCCAGAAACGTTTTGCTTCTTCTGGTCGATCTTCCATACCAACTGCGATCGCAGTGTCCGAACCTAAATATAATCCCTTTTTACCAGTGACTTTGTGAGTGGACACAATGGGATGCAGTTTCTTTGGTATATCAGTATCTGCATTGGGTTTTTTAGAAAACATTGGTGGCGAGTGATACATCGACATCTGCTCTAACTGCTGCTGATATTGAGGATCTAGGTTATTGTAAGCTTCTACCATATCGAGGAACTCAGTAGTGTGAGGTTGCCCATCTACACCTTCCGGCACTTGTATCCCATAAAGCATCACAACATATAGTGCGTTCATATCCAGTCCCTCTGTACTGGGGAGACCATCTTTATCATGATGCCATTGCCATGCATATTTCCCGGCTGGATCGGCAACCGGCCCTTTAGGATTGCCCAATATATAGACATATTGGCTTTGTAAGTCTGGGCTAATCTCAGGATCTAATGTTTTCGGAGGGCCGCCAAACATAAAATCGCCAAAGGTCTGCTTGGCAAATTCTTTTAATTGTTCTGCGGTAAGCTGTTGCTGTCTAACTACTACAACGCCATGTTTCCAAAGTGATTCTTTTAATTCACGCGACTCTATTTCTGTGAGGCAGTTAAGATTGCAACCGTGCAGAACTTCAATTCCGAGTCTTGAATGGTACTGGATTGGCTGTTGTTGAGTAAGTTGAGTCATTGCTATGCATTTATTTTGGTAGCAAACTATCGGATAAAACTATATAGTTAATTAGTGTAGATAGGAAATTTCTGTAGTATCTTATCTAAAAAAGTTGCCCAAGTATATTAAATATTGAAAAGGCTACTAATCAAAGTCTGTCGGTAAATTTGGTTGGCGATAATGTTGAAAAAGTCGATTGATTTGTGCTGGTGTCACACGTCCGAGAGAAAGTTCTGGTAACGCGCCTTCAGGAAAAAAACCTACTTCTTCAGTTTCAATACTTGATGATGGAGAACCACCAATAAGTTCACAGTGAAAAAACAACTTGTAGATATAAAACGGTAATGGTGGATGTCCCTGTTTGTTTCTGTCATAGACTGCTAAAAGTTTGATAGCGCGTGCTTGATATCCCGATTCTTCATATACTTCTTTCACAACTGCCTCACTGGCAGACTCGCCAACATCAGCCCATCCACCAGGTAAAGTCCAGCAGCCGTCTACTCGTTCCTTGACTAACAATATAGTATCGTCACGAAAAATAGCTGCCCGCACGTCAACTTTAGGAGTTGCATATCCGAGTTCACGGCTAAATAAATCGAGGACATAGCTGTGTTCTACATTTGAGTAATTCGCCATGATTTCCGTGGCGATCGCTCGTAATTGTTGGTAACGTTCGATATCAAAAGGGTTTTCAGAATAGGTTAGACCATTTTGAGCGATCGCTTGTAAATTTTGCGCCCATTCCAGCCATTTAGGTTGCATATATTTTTCTCATGTTGAGGATTGGGCATTGGGCATTGGGCATGGGGCATTGGGCATTGGGCATGGGGCATGGGGCATGGGGTATTGGGAAGGGACAAGGAAGAAACTTGTTCAATATTTCTCCCTTATCCCCCTAGTCCCCAGTCCCCAGTCCCCAGTCCCTACTTAAGCATCATCTAAAGCTGCAATTCCAGGCAACACTTTGCCTTCAAGTAACTCCAAACTAGCGCCCCCGCCGGTGGAGATGTGGCTCATTTGGTCGGCTAAACCAACCTTTTCCACAGCCGCTACCGAGTCACCACCGCCGATAATGGTAGTTGTGCCAGTTTTACCGATTTCGGCGAGGGTATGAGCGATCGCTTCCGTACCTGCGGCAAACTTATCAAACTCAAACACACCCATCGGCCCGTTCCAAATTACCGTTTTGGTATCTGCAAGGGCATCTTGGAAAACTTTTACTGAGTCTGGCCCAATATCCAAACCCATACCATCATCGGGGATGTTCTCAATGCTGACGGTTGTCGCATTAGCATCAGGAGCAAACTTATCTGCTGATACGATATCCGTGGGTAACAAGAAGGTAACGCCCCGTTCTTTAGCTTTAGCTTCCAAAGACTTCGCTAGTTCTAGCTTGTCCTCTTCTACCAATGACTTGCCAACACTCAAACCACGGGCTTTGTAGAAGGTGAAAATCATCCCACCACCGATGATTAGCTTGTCGCACTTCTCCAGCAGTGTTTCAATCACACCAATTTTACTGGAAACTTTGGAACCGCCAATAATTGCCGCCAAAGGACGTTGGGGATTTTCAATGGCGTTTTGCAGATATTCCAATTCCTTCTCAACTAAATATCCAGCTACGGAAGGACTGAGGAATTTTGTCACACCTTCAGTAGAAGCATGGGCGCGGTGTGCAGTACCAAAAGCATCATTTACATAAAAATCAGCATTAGCTGCCAATTTTTTGGCAAATTCTGGCTCGTTTTTCTCTTCTTCTGGGTAAAAACGGACATTTTCGAGTAACAGCACTTGGCCATTTTGCAACGCGCTAACTTTAGCTGCGACTTCATCACCAATGGAATCATCAGTTTTAACGACTTCTTGCCCCAGTAATTCAGACAGACGCTTGGCAACGGGAGTTAGGCGTAATTTGTCATCTACACCCTTGGGACGGCCAAAATGACTTGCGAGAATGACTTTAGCACCCTTCTGCGTCAAATCTTGGATGGTTGGTAGAGCGGCGCGAATGCGAGTATCGTCGGTAATGTTGCCTTGATCGTCTACAGGCACATTAAAGTCAACCCGCACCAAGGCACGTTTCCCAGAGATATCAGCCGAAGATAAACTTGCTAAACTTTTTTTGGACACACCAAACTCTCCTGATTGCCTTTTTGTTATTGTTTTGAAAGTAGAACCATCAAGATTTTACCGGAGTCAGGGGTACCCAAGTGACAGATATATTTAAGACGGTATTATTTCCTATCGATCAAAGCCGGGAAACGCGGGAAGCTGCTGATGTTGTTACCAACGTAGTCAAAAAATACAGCAGTCGCTTGGTACTGCTGTCTGTGGTAGAAGAAGCGCCTCCAGACGCACCTAGCGCTGACGATCCAATGGTGTCGCCAGAGGTAGTTGCGAAACTACTGGAAAATGCCCAATCTTTATTTTCTGGGCAAGGAATTCAATCTGAAACCTTGGAAAGGAAAGGCAAACCAGCTTTTACGATCTGCGATGTCGCTGATGAAATTGGGGCAGATTTAATTATCATGGGCTGTCGGGGGCTAGGTTTGACTGAAGAGGGAGCGGATGATAGCGTTACCACTCGCGTGATTAACCTTTCTCCTTGCCCAGTGTTGATTGTGCCTTAGCAGTGTGTTGCCGAATACTAGTTGTAGTGCGATCGCTAATAAAAAGTTCTGCGGTTGTTGTAAAAAGGGGGCTGAGGAAGGTTGTCCTAGATTTAGTAATGCTAAATAAAGGCATCAAGTTTTAGCCTTAAGCAAGCATTATTGATTCCTACCTCCTGCCCCCTGCCTCCTTAAACCTTAGCATTTTGAATTTTTTGATTATCTAATTTTCTGATTCCTCCAAAAACAATTAACCAAACTACTACTACAATCCAGTGAATTAAAACGATCGCAAATAAAGATCCTGTGAGGGTATATGCAACAGTACAGATAATTCCCAAAAATGCTGCTAAAACAAGAAAAACACGATCAAAAAATGTAGTAATTCCAGCTTTAAAAAATGTTTTAGTATTCAAGGGATGATACAAAATAAATAATAATAAACTCACTATTGCCCACAAAGACCATTGGAACCAACTGGTAATTTTGCTAGGATGAGGAAGCAAAAAAACGCGAAAAAAGAGTTCTTCCACAATTGCAGGTAAAAATAAGCAACGTAATATTAGCAAGCATTTATTAGTCCAATTTGCAGACCATAGTTCTATCTGTAAAAATCCAAATTTACAACCATAAGGTAGAGCAAGAATACTATAAATTATTAACAGTACAACAATAACTAACCAATCTTTAAACCTCGGAACTACTAAGGACGCTAAAGTGCGATTTAAAAGAATTGAAAGTGGTGAAATATTGGTAAAAGGAATCTTAATTTGTCCTAAAAGTGCTGTTGGGGCAATGGGTGTAATATTAGATTCCCAACCACCAACTTGATTAGTTCGCAATACTTGCATAGTTGCGCCATGTTTTAAAAATATTGCGGCTAGGTCGTCGTGTGCAAGTCTTGGCATTATTGTTCGCCATGTTGTCAAACCAGCCCAAATACTACGATCTTGAAATGGTTCCGTCGTTTTTCCTCTACCCGTACCTGCAAGTATACCTGCTTGACTTTGCCAATCAGCGCGAACTATACCCAAGGGTGCTAATTGTTGTTCCAAAGATTGACCTAATTCAACTAGCTGCTGAAAGCGTAATGTTTGCGGGTGATTGGGGTTGGCGCGTATCCAAGTTTGAATTTGAGGAGTTGTAGTAACTTGGTTTTTAATTGCTAATATCGCAGCATAAAGTGCTTGGCTTGAGTCTTGGACGCATGAGGTAGCAGGTGATACCATTGCGCCACCAGTTCCATCACCAACTCGATAACGTGCCATTGTTATCTGTAATTGTTGCTGAAATTGTTTTAAAGGCGAAAGTTTAACACCATCAAAATCATAATCCTGCGTTACAGGGTCGAATTCGATCAGAATATCTGATACTGGACGTGTTGCTAGCCAACCACGTTGTAAATTACCCATATAATCAGCCCATGTATGCATTCCGGCAATAATTCCATCGGGGTTATGGGCATAAATTTGGTGGTATTTAGTCTCAAAGCGTAATTCGTTAGTAAACTCGTCACGGACAACTTCTGCAATTCCAAAAGCAAAATGTCCGGTGATAGTATAAGGTACTCCTAATGGTTCAGCTTTACGTCCGCCAATTCCACCAAATAGGTGTAGGACAATAGCCTTATTGCCTTCTTGCCATTTTGATATAGATTGATTATGTGAATTTTGTATTTCTACAGGCTTTAATAATACAGTATTGAATTTACCTTTATTTTTCTCAGTATTTTGCCAATTTACATCTTGGATGTAATTTAGCCCTAATTCCTTACCAGTAATAATTTGACGGGGTTGAATTTGCAACAGAGAACGAGGTGCAAGTGCGCGTACCGTAAATACGCCCTTTGCATCGGCAGCACCATAAATATACCACCCATCTTCACCCGCAGGCGATCGCTCGATTTGCTGCGAACTTGAAGGAGCAAAATTTCGCGAATCTATTACTTGTTGGGGAATGCGAATAGTTTCTTCAATCCCATTAAATTGATTTGCATTAGGATTATAATGTTGTACTAAAAAATAATCGTTAAACTGCTTTTGATTTGAAAATAAACTAGTTTTATATTGAGATTCAATCGGTTTAATTATTTTTACCAACCCATAAAATCTACCAGTTGCCAAAACAGGTTCGTGTTCAATTTGCAAAATAGATTTTTCTTGATTTGCATCAATGATTGTAGTTGAATCTAAAACAACAATTGTTTCATCATCAGGATTTGCACCAGCCAAAGAGCGTAAAATCCCTACCTGACGAACTCCATTTAGTCGAAAAGGATGAATATTTCCTTGTTTTTGGCTTTTAATCACTTCAGGAGTGAAATTTATATCTCGCGTTACAACTCGTTCTAAAGCCAGCAAATTTTTATTCTTTTTCCACTCCAAACGTACAATTTGACCAACCAAATTTTGTGCTGTAGGTGGTGCATATTGTACTTCCATCCATACCCAATCTAAACCATCTTGTAATTGCTGTTTTGTTGGTAAAATTAACCTTCCTACCCAATCGCCAATAGGTTTATAAAGGTTTGTAGATGGAATTTGGGCAATGGGATAAAAAGCAGATTGATTAAAGTTTTGTTGAATATGGATTGCGTAATTACTTTTTTGTACTAACTGAGGTTGGGTTGGGGAGAGTTGGCACAACGCAATTACTGCAATGAACACTAGCAGTAAAAATTTCGTAAATCGTAACCTTGCTTTTCGACTTAATCCCCGGAAAATCATATATTATCAGCAAGTTTTATTTGCTGATAATCTTACTATAAATACACAATTTTGACTTTTTGCTCTAATTTAGGGCTATTTCATTCTAAATGTAGGCGATATATAAGACATCTGGTGAAATTAAATATGCTTTATCTAGAATCTTTGTAGAGACGTAGTAATGCTACGTCTCTATATTCTTTTTCAGCAAATATCTAATGACAAACAGAAAATTCTGAGCGTGGAAAATCAGCGCTTAGAACTTTAGAGACAAAGCTTGCATATTTACACGCTTTGCCTAACAGCTTAAAAACGATAGTTGCGATCGCGCACCCACATACTAACTGGCACTGCCTTTCCTTGTGGATCTACTTTCGCCTTGACCACAATGGGTGGTACTTGTCCTCTGCGGGCGCGTTGGGCTTGTAAGTCGTTGCGAATCTGCTGCCGTTGGTTTTCTGGGATGTAATATGTTTCCAAGCCGTAGTTAACAGAACCATCCTGATAAACACCTTTTAAGGCTGCCTGATTGGCTCTAAGAGTTGTGGGGCGATCGCTACTTACTCGTAACGGTCTCCAAGCCCTAGGAACACCGCGACCAGAAGATAATTGCTCTTGCAAAGTCACGTAAATATTGGTTCCTTCAGGCAATCTTCTGCCACTTCCACGACCTCTGCTGACTAATGTTTGCCAACCAGGTAGTCTGCTCAAATTTGAGGTACGGGATATGTTGTAGTCTAAGGCTAAGGTGTTACCTTCTAGCACATTGTTAGGATCTACAGGTACGGTTTGCAAAATCACCGTCTTACCTGTGACATCTGTATAAACCGCTTGGGCTGGTACTGCCATAATTAGCCCTGTTTGCAGCGCCAGGGGAGCTAGTAACCGCCAAAAAGGTAAGGGCTTATTCGATTTTTGTTCAGTAGCAATCAAGTAATCCCGAAAAGTCACCTTATTGGAAAATTCGGCTTCGGGAGACAAGGGTTTATTTTTAGATTCAGAAGAAGTATTACTCATGAGCGTAGTCCTAAAAAGCAGAGGTCTTGAGGGGTTAAAAGTAACGAGATTAGGACTGACGCAGAGAAAGTTTAAAAATTTTGACGCACAGAGATTTTTAGTTAGGAGTTAGGAGTTAAGAGTTAGGAGTTTAGAGTTAGGAATCATTCAATTTTAGATTTAGTGAACTTTTCCTGAATTCTGACTCCTGTTAGCGGATAGCTAAGGTTTAGCCCATTCTGACTCCTGAATTCTTTCATCTTTTGCCCTACTTTTTACTTGTAGAGCTACCACCAGGTAGGCGGCGTTCAAACCAAAGTCCAGCGCTAATTAAAGCAGAACCGCACAGGATATAAACTAGCGACTTAAAAAGTAAGTCGGTGTCGTACTCCTGCACGCGACTGATAATTTGCAGTGTTACTAACAGCATACCGCCCCAAAAGGAACTTCTGTTGCTTAATTTCAATCCTTCTTGAATTAGTCCCCAGGCTAATGTTGCAAGAAGTACATTGAAAATAAAAATGCCAAGTTCATCAATGCGGCTAATAGTTTGATGCCAAAAAGGTACGATTGCAATAAAGACAAGAAATGTACTAATGACAGCAGTTGTGAAAATCACTTCGCGGCGCGGAGGATTATTTCTTTGGCGCAGTAGAAACAACCATTGCAATACCGCCAAGCCGCTGAGAATCCCCAAATCGATAATCGGCAGAGACTCAAATAAGTTTGTCAAATTCGTTGGCTGATTATAACTATAATTTGGAGATTCCCAGACCCAACGAAAAGACAGAACGTAAAAGACAACGCCGAAGCTTACTAACGCTAAATTACGGGCTAGATATTGAAACAACCTGTAATTTATGGTTGGAAACAGTAAATCATCATAACTCCAGAATAATGCAGGTGGGAGTGCAAAAGCAAAAGATGCCACCCAAGGGGCTATATCAGCATAATTTAGCAGTGGCAGTGGATTAAGGTTAGCTTGTAAGGAACTAGCAAAAACAAAGGCTGCTAGACCAAAAATCCAACGCGATCGACAGAAGTATGCTAAAGGTACAAATACCAGCCATGCCAACAAAGGCAGATGCTGCACTACTAGCCGCGACCAAGTTAACTCTCCTGTTGCGTACCATAAGTCTTCTAGTCCAGTCCAATAGCCGATTTCTACGAGGACAATTGATAGAATTCCTAAAGAATTTAAGGACAAACTGAAGGCCATGACTACAACACCGAATCCCCAAGCGAGAAACAGTTGGGAAGCTGAACCGACAATATTGAACATCTGGGCCATCAGCAGTAAATTTGCACCGAAGATGAAGGCGCTTAAAATTAGCAACCCTTCTCCTAGTAGGCGTTTGCTTCGTTCTGGCTTCTTTCCTTCAGGTGGCCTCCAGTTGTAAAATCCAGCGATCGCGATCGCAAAAAACAAACTCATCATCAGAATAATTTTGACTTCTCGCGATCCTCCCTGCCAGTTTCCTGATACAAAGGTAATTATGCCTAAGCATAAAAGGATGCTACCGATAGCGATCGCTATTGCTTTATTGCGATCGCGTGCAGCAGCTTCCAGGTTTTTAAATTGATAACGTTCTGCTATCTGCTCATACTGCGAAGAACTAATTAATCCTTCATCCCTCCATAATTGTGCTTGTTTGCGTAATTTTTCCTGAAAACTATCTAAAAACATGACCTTCTCCGGTGCAGTGGGGTAGCTTGGCCATTGCGTTCCCAATGGCGGTCATTATATTTTGAGTATGAAGCCAAAAGCCTTAATTACATTGTTCTTGTGTAACAGTTTGATTTTGATTTAGATACAACGGACTAATTCGTAATTCGTAATTCGTAATTCGTAATTCGTAATTTATAATTTATAATATTGATGGAAAAACCTTCTAATTTATTACTTAAAGTTTCGCGGCGTTTGTTCGCTAATCTAGATGAACAAGAAAAATTTATTGAGGCTTTAATGAATCCTCAGCCTTTTTCACCTAGTATTCTTTGGTGTCAAGAAAAGCCAGATATTTCACCTTTGACAGTGCAAACACCAACAGCTTGGCAACCACAATTTATAGACCGCTTATCTCTGGGAGAAAAACCTGGTAAGCATCCCTTGCATGAAAAAGGATATTTCTATTGTTTAGATTTTTCTTCGGTGTTTGCAGCTAGTACTTTGTTAGCTATTCCTGAGTCAGTGCGTTTAGTTTTTGATATGTGTGCCGCACCAGGAGGTAAAAGTATCTTCGCTTGGAGAGCTTTAAAACCTGAATTGCTCATCAGTAATGAAGTAATTGGTAAACGTCTGGGAATGCTAATTTCTAATTTGAAGCGTTGCCAGGTTAGCCCTAGCGCGGTGGTTAATCGAGATTCGAGCATATTTGCTGAAATGTTTCCCGGCTCTAGCAATCTAGTCATCGTAGATGCTCCGTGTACTGGACAATCTTTACTTGCCAAAGGTGAAAAAGCACCCGGATGTTTTCACCCAAATGCTATTAACAAGAGTGCAAATCGGCAAAAGCGCATTATAGCTAACTCCGCTAAAATTGTTTCACCGCAAGGCTATCTGGCTTATATGACTTGCACATATTCGCCGGAAGAAAATGAGCAAGTTTGTGAATGGTTTTTAGAACGGTTTCCCTCTTTTAAAGCAATAGAAATTAGTAATTTAGCTAAATATCAATCGCATTTAACGACGATGCCTTGTTATCGGATATTTCCTCAAGATAGGTTAGGTGCTGGTGCATTTACAGTCCTGTTTAAAAATACTAATGAAGATGAAGATGAGCCTAAAGAAGCGGATTTAAATACAATATCTTCTCTATATATCTACCAAAATTTGAAAAATTAAAATTATATTATGTCCGTATAATTAGTTATGACTTAGTTGGGAACTATATTTGATTAATCGTAACCCTTCTAGTCTGAGAGCTTCAGGATAGAGAGCTTTGTAAATATTGCAATTTGGAGATTGAATATCGTAACGACCTGTAGCTTTAAAGGTTGCTAGAGAACAACCACCTGTACACCAATATTTCCACTCACATGTACGACAGCCTTCTTTTTCTTCAACTGACAAATTTTGAATACCTGCTTTATCTTGTCGCACAAGAGTTAAAGGATCTTGAGTTTTAGAGGCAGATATAATTTTATGTAGCTGCATCTGGCATTTAGCAATTTGCCCTTTGTAATCAAATACAAGATAGCTTTGCCCAACTCCACAAGTTCGTTTATGAGGAGATGCTAAATTAGCACGATCGATCAATGAACCTAGCAAACTTCGATTAGGTAATTTCAATTCGATAACTTTGAATGCTGCCAACATTCCCTCAATTAACCGAGATTCTTCTAGTTGCAAGTCTTCATAAGAAGCTGACAGTTCGTTTTCTCGATAGAAATTTAAACTAAAGGGTAGATTATATTCTAATATCCATTCCAGAAGATCGGGTAATCCTTCTGCATTCCGCCCACTAATTGTAATCGAAATATCTGGTATTAACCCATTTTGCAAAGTAATCTTAATACCTCGTTCAACATCTGCAAACGATCCCTTTTTGCTTGTATAAGAACGTTGAATATTGTGGAAATTTGATAATCCATCTAGTGAAATCATTAGACGCAGATTTAATCTTTGTAGCATCTCAATAATTTCAGGCGTAATCAATGTTCCATTACTGAGAACAACTCCATCTAATATAATGTCTGTTTCTTTGCTAAGGGATTGAGCGTACAAATGGAGATCCTTAATTAAAGGAGAGCATAGTAATGCCTCTCCTCCTGCATATTTCAGTTTGACGCGGCGGTAATTATTTAAGGTTGCAGAGCGAAATGTAGATTCAATAGCTGCTTTACCTATATCGATTGACATATCTTTTGCTTCGTGCGGAAGATAGCAATAGTCACATCTTAAATTACAGCGATCGGTGATATGCAACCATGCTGTTAAAGTCTCTGGTATTTCATTTAAGTCAAATGATGAATAATTATTGGGTGCTATTAAACGTGCTTGGTATAGTTCTTGAATAGCTGTCTGTATGTCTATTGGGTCAATCTCAGAATACTCTATTGCAATCTCATCTAATTTATGAGGATTTGTAAATTTTTCAAGTAAAAATATCGCTGATTGATTCAGAACTGCTACTTGATGATAAGTACCAAAACAGATAGAATAAGTATCATCTAAATTCATCATCTGCGAGTTAGGAACTCTCACAAATTCTGTGTCCAACATCCCCAGAGGTAATCGGATATTTGAGCTTAATTCTGTTAAAGGGGATAAGTCACAGGCACAATCTCCTCCATCACAATCGCATTGCCCAGTTGGTACGTAGGTAGAATTAAGAGAAACTAAAATTTGGGGTCGATCAATTTTTTTACTAAGCATGAGAAGATGGCTGTTTTGTGGCACGTATTCTGGTCAAAAACATTTGTTGATCGCACCATTCCTTGAGAGCTTTATGATCTTTCCACTGAGATTTTAGTTGCTGAATCAGAGTTTTAGAAAGTTCTATAGGCAATCGTTCAATTTTCTTTTGGAGCAGATTTAGCTCATGTTTAATCGAATACGGGCCGAAACCTCCATGTTGAAAGATTTGGGGTATTCCTTGAGCATATTTACTAAAAGCAAAATTGTAGTTAGCTTGTTGAAATGCAACATCACCTTCTATGCGTAACATGCGGCCAAAGTATAGTGTGTGGATATTTTGATATGATTGAAAGCGATCGCTAAGTTCTTGTGCATAATCGGAAATATGCTCGTAGGCTTTTGCATAATAATCAAACTCTGCTTTACCTACCAGGCTATCGATGGCATACCGCATGTCATTGTACTCTAAACTAGTCTGATAAGAGCGATCGTTGAGTTTTAAAGCTTGGTCTTGTAGCGTGCGATCGCCTGTTTGAAACCCAAGATGCCAATATACACTAGCAATTTGGTGCAAAATTCCAGGTAATTCCTCTTCAAGTCCATATTTCTCTGCGAGTTTTAGGCTTTTTTCTAAAGCATTTTGAGCAAGACTTAGCACATTGAGATCCCACTGCACCTGTGTCACATCCCAAACAGCTTCATTTACTACCTCAGCACTAAACCACTGATTTAAGCCTAACTGAAAGTATGCCCTACACAGTATTTGATTATCGTTTTCTTCATTGTCACAACGGCTTAATGCTCGTTCAAGTAGTTGTTTCGCTTTAACATAATTACCATTATCTACCAAAATAGTAGCAGAGGCAATTTCGGCGTTGGCTATTTCGCGTTCGCTCTCAACACTCGACCACATATCAATAGCAGCCTTAAAACACTGTTCAGCCTTGACATAATCTTTTTGTTGTCCGTATAAAAATCCCAAATTATTCTGAATGCTAGCCATAACTTGAGTTAAACCTTTGTCAGGAGTATCAATTTCCATAGCAGCCTCCCAACCTAGTTTGTAATATTTCTCAGCTTCCTGAAAGTTGTTGAGTTGTCTATGCAGATAACCAACTAGGTTAGCTACAGCAGGAATAGCGTATGATAGCTTTTTGCCTTGAACTAGGGATAAACACTCTTGCTGATATTTTAAAGCTTCTTCATAAAGGTGTAACTTGGTATTTAGCATTCCCAAGACATTGTAAATATCCGCTTGATGAGAAGAATTAGAAGATTGATCGGATAGCATTCCCTCCAACTTTACTAGTTCATTTTCTTTTGTACTCTTATCTTTAAGAGCATGAACAATCTTTGATTCAAAAATAATCATTTTAAATTTTTGATCGGGATTTATTTCTGTTTCAAACTGTTTGGCAATTGCCAACAATTGATTTACAAAGCCAAATTTTTTGGATTGGCGGCGTATCCTATCAGTAACTTCATGCCAAGTTTCAAAGCCTGTTATCGGATCGGCATATAAAGCATTCCAGAGCCATCGCGTAGTATTGAATTCTCGCCGTTGCTTAACTTCTTCAATCAGAAACTCGATACTAGCAACTTGATGGGAATCATCACAATAACGTTGAACCTCCAATATCCTTTTTTGTGGGCCTAAATCATAATCTTTTTGCTCAAAATATTTAGCAGCAATCCGACTATCTCGTTTTCTCCATTCCAAATCGGGGTCAATATCTGCCCATACATATTTTTCAACTAAGTCTCGCACAATATCATGTAATGATATTTGAGAACCACCGATTACTGGTTTTATAAAAAAGTAGCTTTGTGCATCAAGAAATAATCTTTGAGCATCTTCTGTAGATAGTTCTAATAAATTAGCAATATCACAGCTATCTAATGGGTAGATACGTGAAAGTAACAAAGTTAGCCGATCCATTGATGTCCGAAGCTGTGTAATATGTCGAACCATCTCAGCTTCAAATCCACCAGTTTTTTCTAACCTGCTGGGAATAGTTTCTATATTTTCACTTTCTAACCAATCTGGTATGACTTCCCGATAAGCATACTCTACTCCAAATTCAATCATGATCGGGCTACCACCAGAAAGAACTATGATCTTTTTAACCAATTCTTGTCCGAGAGTAAAGTGAAGTTGTTCCTCCTTGCAACGAATGTATGTTTGTACATCCTCATGAGTAAATTCATTTAATTCCAAATAAGTTAATTCTTCTTCTTTGAATAATTTTTCTAAAATTTGATGAGCAATATTAGGACGACCTGCTAAAATAAATACGGCATTCTCTAGTTGATGGCATAAATTGCCAATACACTCCCAAACTTGCTCTCTGACATCTGCTTGTCCTAACTTTTCAACCGTATCAATTAGAAAGACTAGTCTCTGTTGGCTGGATTTGCGATTAATTTCATCGACCAAGAACTTTTCAAGTTGTCTGCGTTCTTGTTCGTATGCACTTTGACTGAGGCGGTTTTCATCTTCTCGCAGTTGTCGTAACCGCAGCAACCATTCTTTATATGTATGGTCGTATAATTGTTTGGCGATTTGAGTGTATAAATCTTCTGCATCATTAAAAACAGGGATATCGCAATCAATAATTTCACTTGTGCCAATTTGAACTTGGTTTAGACGAGATTTTAATGCATGAAGCAACCAAGTTTTGCCAATTCCACCTCTACCCTCTACTAAAACTACACGCAGTTTATTAGATTCCTGAACAAGGGAAATAATTCGATTTAGATGTTCTGCACGACCAACAAACTCTAATTTATTTAGTTCAGACATAATAGACTCCTATTTAATTGTTAGTTATTTTGAATGGCTTCATCAAGCTTCTGAATTAAATCTCGATAGGGTGCGTCATTATATTCATCATTGTGTAGATAGTAATTGACAAGAAACTGAAATTCCCAGTCATTTTCTACTTCAGATTTAAGCGTATAAATAAATTCATGGAATTGCTCTCGATCTGTATTGCGAAATATTCCCAGAGTTTCCTCAACGGTTTTATCAAAGAAATCATTACGGAGTTCTTGTCGATAAGCCAGACTATTTGGGCCATAATTGATGAATCCAGCGTGTTTCTGAAGACTTTGAAAAAAATATTGCATAGACCAAGTACCCGCAACAGCAGAATTATTCTTTGATTTCAGTTCGTGAATATATTCCCAACAGATTTGAGCCGCTTCAGTACAAAGTTCTTGAAAGTTATCAGGCGAGGTTTCTCGGAGTAGACCAATAACTAACAGCCGCCGTGTCATCCCATCTTTAATAATCGTTTTATCACGAGTAAAAATAGATGTCTTTGTCAGTTCAGCATTTAATTTAAAACTATCGTCACTGAAAGGTAACTTAAATCTCCGAACAGCTTCCTTTAATATCCAAGTTCCATTGAGTATAGGAAATATACTCAATTTTTCAATAGATTCGTATAGATGATTATTTTCTTTTGTCAAGCTTTCTTTAATCTGATCTCTACACTTTTTGAGGTTTTTTTCCCATAATTGGTTTCCATAACTGTTTAAAAGCCAACTAACTGTGTAACAACCATCTCGATAAACTTTTAGCGCTTCAGCAATTCCCCCTGGATGTCCACCAGTTAAATACAATAAGTGTCCTGCTAGTAAAGCAAGACTTTCAGAAGTCATCTCTATAGGCTTGAGATATTTTGTTGCTGTATCCTGAATTACTTCCCAGTTAAAAGGAGAGAGTATGAGTTTAGGAAAAGTCCGATCTAATGGAAGATCGATCAAACAACGAGCTGCTATCACAACTCGAAGTCTCCGCGAATTATCTTTAAAGAACTGTAATTCTTTTAAACATTTTTCAATTCTCCAGGCAAATTCCTTAAAGTCATTAAAAAGTTCATTTAAACGTTGCTTTTGTGGGGCACATCCATCCAGATCGATTAGCAGCACAATACCTTTTTTGCCCTGTGATTGCCATTTAGCCCAATTTCTATGCAATAGTGAACCTAAACGTTCTCCCCAACTTAAATCATGTCCTTCAGGAAGCTTAAGTTGCAGAGAATTTGCTAATCGGTTTTCTAAGTTTTCAATAGTTTCATAACCAGAGATGGGAGCGTAAGCACAACACCATTGCAATTCTTGAAACCGTCCCAGGATTTGTTTGAGAAATTCTGTTTTCCCATAACCTTCAGGTGCTGTCACCAGACGATAAGGAGGAGAATTAATTGCTGTAATTTCATTAATTGCAGCATCGCGATTAGTGAATGGAATATTATCAGATTCAACTTGCACTAAAGATTGTTGATTTAGCTGGTTTAACTCTGATTCGATTTTATACATTTCCTCGAATTTATCATCAACTTGTCTTTGCAATTTATTTTTATCTACATCATTACTCGTCCGAGCCATTTGCTTGCTGAGGCTTTCAACCTCAGTTTTTAAATTGGCTATTAACTGTTCTAGATAGTTTTTTCGTAAATCTACAGAGCTTTTCATTTTATTTAGGTATTAAATTAATTGTTTATAGTATTAAGTTCGCTTTCTACTCGCTCTAGTTCTTGTAAAATGCTATCAATTTGGCGTTGAATGATATTGCGATCGCTCGCACTAAGTGTATAGTTGAGTTGATTGTAAGCCGCCTCATAATCACTACTTAGAACGTCAAAGCGTTGTTGCAAAGTTTTGATTTTGAGTTGTTGAACTCTACTAGGAATATTCTGGATATGCGCACGAGATGAAATAGACAAGCCGATTTCATCCCATGCTTCAATCAATACATCCGCAGGAATCATGAAAGCAGTTTTGATATCTTCTCGCCGCTTCTCTGCCGCTACTGCCATCCCAACCACTCCTACAAGAGTTTCATCCCATATCGGCGCACCACTAAAACCCGGTTCTATTCTGTAGCCGGTGACTTTACTATCTTCCAGTTGCACCCATCCCTTTCCTTGGCCATCTCGCAACACGCCTGTGGCCCAAACGCCATCATTATGTCCGTTAGGAAAACCGAATATGCGGAAAGGATGCTGCCAAATATTGTTAGCTCTTATTAGTTGGATAGCTTGAGTTTCTTTAGGCAACTGCTCTTCTATTTGTAACCCGGCAATATCTTCAGGCTCAGAGGTTGATGCATTGCTAACGACAGGTTGCCAAAAAACAACTTTAGCTTTTAGTTGTTGTCCTGATGCAATTAGGGGGAAATCTAAATAAATATCATTATTAGGAGCTTCAACTATATCCTCTGGTAAAGATAGGGCTGAGGTAACAACATGAGCGCACGTCAGGATGTAATTTCGAGTTCGTCCAGAGACTAAAAAACCTACACCAACTACCGCACCATTGGCATGAAAAATCCGGGCGATCGCTGACCTAAAAGTTTGAATATAATTATCTGTATTCGCTACCATACTATGCCTTGTCTTGCTTCCATTTCAAGGTAATTTCGTAGTTAGCTTCACCACTTACAGAGGTAAAAATTGCACCCGCCGCCGCATTTAATTTAATCCCAAACTTAACCTCTACCTCATTGGCAGGTGTATTAAGCTGACTCAGTTTGGTGATAATTGCTGAAGCGACAGGTTGTATTTGATCTAATACATCTTCAAATTTCTTTTTAGCTTCAACTACCATTTGCCCTGTATCTGGTCTAGCAACACGTACAAGAGCATTGCTATTTTCTGGTTCATCAACTTCAGCTAAAAACTTCGTGCCATCTTTGAGAGAAAACTCTGCGATCTGTTTCTGATTCATAGTGAAACCTGTGATTTTGCACTAATAGTTTAATGTGTTGACCATCAAAAGAGTTGGCAGAAAATTTTGTAATCTTATTCACATTTGATGGTTAACTCGTTAAATACTTCTCCAACAATTCATTACTTTCTCCCATTTCATTCAGCTTTTGCCAATACTCTCCCCACCCATCATTTATTGATTGACAGCTTAGTAGAGTTTGTCTCATCAATTTTGCCGGGTTGCGAAATCCCCAACTTCTTCAAGAAGTCGAGGATCTCGTAGCCCTTACCTATCAGAATTAATGACATGAACTCTAGTAATCCATTAAGTTAACTTTGCCTGCTACGTAGTAAGCACTTAAGTGATTAACACAGGACTAAGGTCTTGACTACAAACTGATTTACCCAGCATCTTTGACTTGGTAGCCCACTAGAAATTTGTGAAGTTTCTAAATAAACTGACCAACTTCCTGCTGCTTGGGCATTACAGCTTGCTTGACTGTCATGTAATAGATTTAATAATTGTTATATTAGTTATATCTGTAGCTTTAGTTCAATTAGTAATTATACTGACTAAGCTGGAAAATTGCTTGAATCTAAACTAAGTAGGCAAGAATAATACAAGCTATATTACAAAATGTAAATTTAATTAAACTTTCTCGTAGTAACGTTATGTAAACCCTGAAAATCCTAATAGCTTCGATCGATGCGCGCCTTATGGTTATCGACTCATGCCATGTCCAGCTAGATCGTCGCTGGAAGTTTCCTAAAGAGCCTACTACAGAGACAGGTTTAATTATGAATATGGACGAAGTTTAGGAATCCTTGCAGGAGTTACGAACAAAAATATCCCCGACTTTTTCAAGAAGTCGGGGATTTCAAGCTGTCGAAATGAGAATGAATATGTGTTGAAGAATTAATTGAATTGCTGGTTTTCGGAAGTACCAAGGAAAAATTCCTCGCGAATATTCTATCAATTTGGAGAACAGTTAGCGCAAAAATCAGGACTGAATTTACAGTATTGGCTACCTGTCAATTGGTAAGCTGTACAATAAGGGAAACTTGTAAGTGGAATTTTGGCTGCTTGTAATTTGGAACCATTCGCCAATGTTTCAGTAAGTTTGGTTTTATCAGCCAAAAGGATAGCTAAAATCTTCGGTAACGCTATGCAAGCAACAATATTGAGCAACGTTAGTATTATGCCGTCGATAAAATTCATAGGTAATCATCTCCCGTAAAATATAGGCGATTGCTGTTCTTAGATGCAAACACAATCATTGCTTGCACTCTATGTAAATTAACTTTAACATAAATTTTTGTAAATATAAACGTGGAATTCCTGGAATTATCATACACAGAAGGGAATGTGGATAATAAGGATGGTTATTGTAGCAAAATAACAAAATAAGCTGGAAAATAATCAGTTTAAAATCTTTAAGTAAGGTGTTATGTCAACAACCCAAACCGCGTCTTCTTTTTTATCTAACATCAGCGAGCGAGAACGTGAGGCATTAAAGCGGTTGGTAGATTACACAAATGTGGAATCGCTACCAGAAATTTGGCCTTTGGCAGCTCAAAGATTTGGTGATGTTGTCGCCCTCCGCAATCCTCATGCTAAACCAGAAGTAGCGATTACTTATACCCAGTTGGTAGAAAAAATGCAATTATTTGCTGCTGGGTTACAAGCGTTAGGAGTAAAGGTAGGCGATCGCATTTCCTTAATTGCTGACAACAGTCCTCGCTGGTTCATTGCCGATCAAGGCATCATGACTGCTGGAGGCGTTGATGCGGTGCGTAGTTCCCAAGCGGAAAAAGAAGAATTGCTGTTTATTATCATTAATAGCGGCAGTACAGCGATCGTCGTTGAAGATTTAAAAACACTTAAAAAACTCCAAGATCGCCTCAAAGATTTACCAATTCAAGTGGTAATCTTACTCTCCGATGAAGCACCACCAACAGACGAAACCCTAAAGGTACTCAACTTTTCGCAGTTGCTCGAAATCGGGAAAAATCATAATTTTGTGCCAGTCAAGCAAAATCGTGACGCTCTGGCAACCCTAATTTATACCTCTGGCACTACGGGTAAACCCAAGGGTGTAATGCTGTCTTATAGTAACTTGATGCACCAAGTAATCAGTTTTGGCACAGTATTGCAACCAAACCCTGGCGATATCGTTCTCAGTATTCTACCTTCGTGGCACAGCTACGAACGAACTGTTGAATATTACCTACTGTCTCAAGGTTGTACGCAAGTTTATACCAACTTGCGCTCTGTAAAAGGGGATTTGAGACAATTTAAACCCAATTACATGGTCGGTGTACCCCGCCTGTGGGAGTCGATTTATGAAGGAGTGCAAAAGCAGTTCCGCGAACAACCAGCAAATAAGCAACGCCTAATTAAATTTTTATTGGGCATTAGCGACAAATATATCAAAGCCCAGCGAACTGCTCAGGGATTGGATTTAAATAATCTTCATGCTTCAGCCGCCGAACGATTAACAGCTAAGATCCAAGCATCAGCTTTATTACCCCTCCATGCCTTGGGAGAACGACTGGTTTACGCCAAAGTTCGGGAAGCCACAGGAGGACAAGTTAAGCAGATGATTAGCGGCGGCGGTGCGCTTCCCAGACACATAGATAATTTCTTTGAAATTATTGGCGTCCAGATTTTACAAGGCTATGGCTTGACAGAAACTTCTCCTGTCACCCATGTACGGCGTCCTTGGCGGAATTTGATTGGCGCATCAGGGCTACCACTCCCGGCTACAGAAGCTAAAATCGTCGATCCTGAGACAAAAGCGCCTTTACCAATAGAGAAGCGAGGCTTAGTATTGTTGAGAGGCCCGCAGATTATGCAAGGCTATTACCAAAATCCCGAAGCGACAGCGAAAGCAATTGACGCTGAGGGTTGGTTTGATAGTGGCGATTTGGGTTGGCTGACACTACAAGACGACTTAGTGCTGACTGGCAGGGCTAAAGATACGATTGTATTAACTAACGGGGAAAACATCGAGCCACAGCCGATCGAAGATGTGTGTTTGCGATCGCCATACATCGATCAAATTATGCTCATCGGTCAAGATCAGCGCAGCCTGGGAGCCTTAATTGTCCCCAATGTCGAAGCCTTAGAAAAATGGGCAGCAAGTCAGAATCTAACGCTGGATACGCTGGGCGATCAAGTGACTTCCTCAGATAGTCAAAAAATTGACTTCGAGAGTAGAATGATCCAGGATTTATTTCGCCAAGAATTGAATCGAGAAGTCCAAAATCGTCCAGGCTATCGACCAGATGACCGCATCGGAACGTTTAAACTCATCCTGGAACCGTTTTCCATCGAAAATGGCTTGATGACACAAACACTAAAAGTTCGCCGACATGTCGTCACGGAACGCTATCGCGATATTATTGACGGCATGTTTGCCTGATGATTCCACCTGCTAACTGTAAAGAGTGAACGTGAAATATTTATGGATGTCTCCAAATCTAATTTGCTTCTGAAACGCGTCGTCAACGTCAAAGTTATTGTGACTCCCCTCTGGAAAGAGGAAGTACAACAGCAGCTGCAAACCCAAATCAATCAACTTGACCAGCAACTGCAACAGCTAGACGTTGAAGGACAAAGAGCGATCGCAGCAATTCAAAAGCAGAGTCTGCAACCACCTGGGCCTCAGACTCTCCAACAAATTGACAATATCCAACTCCAAGTCAATCAAAAGAAAAGTGAATTTTTGGAGCAAAAAAATCAGTTGCTGCAAAATCTCCAGCAAGTGCAGTTTCTCCAGCAAGATCAGGAAGTCAATCAATTCCAAATGGAAGGCTTTTTCCGGGTAGAAATCGGTGATAACCTGATTAGCAAAATGCAAGTCGAAATCGTTCTGCGCGATGGCGTTGTAGAAGAAATTCGCGGCGACATTTAAATTTGTCATTTGTCATTTGTCATTTGTCCGTTGTCATTTGTTTTGTGACCAATACAATACTTCGACTACGCTCAGTACAAGTGACCAATGACTAATGACAGATGTGATTTAACTTAGTGTGACGGCTCCCAGCCCAACATTCCACCTGGGAGCCAGCCCAAACGATTTGCCACACTGGAGGTGAACTAATAAAAAGCGATCGCCCAAAGGTTGTCATCTCTGCTCGATATTTAACCGTCCCAACTGAATTATTACCCCGCTTGATTTGCGTAATCGTCACTAACGCCTGATTTGGTTGGGGATAAACTACCTCTATCTTTTGCGATCCTCCCACTGCTATCTCCTCAAAGGCATTCAGGGCAAGGGTAGTAGGATTACTGCCTTGGAGAGATGAGTTAAGTTTTTCTAAAGGTATAGTTTGATAATCGGAACGCTCTGAGAAGGCTGCAACTTCCTGAGACTGATGTATTGCTCCCACCTGCTGGGTTTGCCCATCACTAGTCTCAACAATCGGTGCAGATTGCTGGTGCTGGATAATATAAACTCCAGCACCAACCGTAGCAGAGATACCTAATATCACAATCAAAAAGAATTTCAGCTTTGCCGACATAAAAGTAAACAGGAATTTCAAATAGGTTTATTACCAATTTTGAATTCTAGATTGAACTACATCCCATATCCTCTATCCGTGAGAAGCTCGTGTATCTTAAGTAGTGGTTATGAGAAATATTAAATAGCAAGGGAACAGGGAACAGATGTATACTAAGTTTTTTCAAAAATCAAATACAAATCCTATAGACCTCTAAGCTATATTTAGGTTCCTAGAGTTATTAGTGAATAACCAATGCCCCATGCCCAATGACGCCACTTGCTCCACTTGGTGAGCGAGTCCGGTCTTGTTGTTTCAACAAAGAGGAACTCGCGAACCCGAAGGGGGAGACCCCAAGACCGCAGTGGCTCCCCAATGCCCCATGCCCCATGCCCAACCTAAAATATAAACAGTCTAAAACTCTCCCACCAAGATACAATTCGATCTGATAAAAACTGTTAAAGTCCATAAACCATTGATTTCCAAACCACCCTATGAGCATTCACGAAGTATTTATGCCGGCGCTGAGTTCCACCATGACGGAAGGCAAAATCGTCTCCTGGGTGAAATCGCCAGGGGACAAAGTGGAAAAAGGCGAAACAGTGGTGGTTGTAGAGTCAGATAAGGCAGATATGGATGTAGAAACCTTCTATGAAGGATTTCTTGCCCATATCATAGTTGAAGCTGGTGAAACTGCCCCGGTAGGATCTGCGATCGCCTTTATCGCCGAAACGGAAGCTGAAATTGAACAGGCGAAATCTCAGGCTAATTCTGGTGGCGCGGCTGCTACTCCTACCTCTTCCCCTGAACCAGTTGCCGCCACAGCCTCAGTCCCCACACCTGCCTTAGCATCTCAAAACGGCTCTAATCACAAAGAAGGAAGGCTTGTAGCTTCACCTCGTGCCCGTAAGTTAGCCAAAGAACTCAAAGTTGATTTGACTACACTGCAAGGTAGTGGCCCCCACGGACGCATTGTCGCCGAAGATGTAGAAGCATTGTCTAACAAGGGCAAGCAACCCACCCCAGTTGCCCCACCAGCACCCGTACCAACCAGCGCCCCAGTTGCACCCCCAGCACCTCGGACACCAGCACCCGCACCCGTGGTAGCGGCTGTTCCTGGTCAAACCGTACCTTTAACTACCTTCCAAAATGCCGTAGTGCGGAACATGGTAGCTACCATATCCGTGCCCGTCTTCCGTGTAGGTTATACAATTACCACCGATGGATTAGACAAACTTTATAAACAAATTAAATCCAAAGGCGTGACAATGACAGCGCTACTGGCGAAAGCTGTAGCGGTAACGTTGCAAAAACACCCATTGTTAAATGCTAGCTACTCAGAGCAGGGTATTGTTTATCATTCTGATATCAACATTTCTGTAGCAGTGGCGATGGATGATGGCGGATTAATTACACCTGTGCTGCAAAATGCAGACACAGTGGATATTTATTCTCTATCGCGTACTTGGAAGTCTTTGGTAGAACGTGCCAGGACAAAACAACTACAGCCCCAAGAATATAACAGTGGTACTTTCACCCTGTCCAATTTGGGGATGTTTGGCGTAGATAAATTTGATGCGATTTTGCCACCTGGACAAGGCTCAATTTTAGCGATCGGGGCATCCCGTCCGCAAGTAGTAGCAACACCCGACGGTTTATTTGGCGTGCGTCAACAGATGCAGGTGAATATTACTTCTGACCACCGGATTATTTACGGTGCCCATGCTGCGGCGTTCTTGCAAGATTTAGCAAAATTGATTGAGACAAATCCTCAGTCTTTGACACTGTAATTTTGAAAAAACACCAAATTTAAATGTTAGCGCTATTAACGACCAGCAGTTTGTCGTAAAGTAGCGCTAACAAGAAACAATACTTACACTTAAATTTTTTATGGACAAACTATGTGGCGATATTACGTCTCTACATGAGTTCATGTTCAAAGTGATATCAAAGTGACATACGACAATACCCTGAAATATCTGGTTGAGGAGTATCCAGAAGATTTTATCCGCTACTTACTCGCATCTGAAGCAACGGATATCCAGATTCTCAAAACAGAATTAAATCAAGAACCAATCCGTGCCGATTCTGTAACCTTTTTGCAAACTGCCAATCAAATACTGCATTTAGAGTTTCAAACCTTACCAGCATCCACTCCACCCTTACCACTGCGGATGTTGGACTATTGGGTGCGGCTATATCGACAATACAATTGCGATATCGAGCAGATAGTGATTTTTCTTAAACCGACAACTTCAGAAGCTGTCTTTGTAGATCAATTTACTGCCCGCAATACTAGCCACCGTTACCGCGTCATCCGAATTTGGGAACAAGAACCAGAACCCTTGCTGTTATCTCCTGGTTTATTACCTCTGGCAACTTTGGCGCGAACGGATTCTCCTCAAAGTCTACTTCAACAGGTAGCAGTTCAGGTGAGTATGATTGAAGAAGAAGCCACCAAACAGAGTATCTCGGTATGTACCCAACTTCTAGCAGGGTTGGTATTCGAGCCAGAACTAATTCGTCAGTTTTTGAGGAGAGAAGATATGAGAGAATCTGCCATTTATCAAGAAATTCTCGAAGAAGGACTTCAAGAAGGGAGACAACGAGGCATTGAACAAGGTATTGAACAAGGTATTGAACAAGGTATTGAACAAGGTATTGAACAAGGTAGACAATCAGAACTAAGGCTAGTGATGCATCTATTAACTCGTCGGCTTGGTTCAATTAATTCTCAGTTACAATCTCGGTTGCAAGAGTTGTCCTTAGCTCAATTAGAAAACTTGGGTGAAGTATTACTAGATTTCGCCAGTGAGGCTGATTTGATGAATTGGCTTAATACAATAGAAAGTTAGAGTTTGCTTTAAAGCTTTTTACCAGTTACAAAAAAAGTCAAATTTTCGTACCAAGCTCCTTGTTCAGTTGCTTCTGCTTCAGTTTTTTGACTATATTCTGCTTTTAATTGTGCCATTTGCTCTGATGAAACCTGTAACAAGGGGTTTTCTCTAGGATGAAACCATCCACCATTCCATTCTTTAGCTTTCTCTAAATTGCGGTAGAAACCTAGTTGTTGGGTCTTCACTTCAATATTTTGAAAACCAGCTTCTGCAAGCAGATGATGGCATTTTTCGGGTGTACCTGTTGGCTCATTGATGCTTGTCAGCGAAATGCCATGTTTGTCACAGATTTCGATTATAAGTGGCGCTCCACAAGATTCCTCAGAGCAACAAGAAAAACCCACAGTTCCCCCTGGCTTTAGAAAACGATACCATTTACGTAGAGCAGCAGGAATATCTTTAAAATAAACTATTGCTGTAGAGCAAAAAATAACATCGAAACTCTCATCATTGAAGTTGATATACTCAGCGTCGGCTTCAAGAAGCTCGATATTTTGTAAACCTAATTCATCAATTTTCTGTTGTGCTTGAGCTAGCATCACTGAAGAAAAATCTACTCCAGTGACTTTTCCTTCGGAACCAATAATTTGTGAAATAGCAATGGCAATGATACCTGTGCCAGTTGCCATATCCAATACTTTTTGTCCCTTTTGCAGTTGAACTAAATCTAGTAGAGGCAGAGCACGATGAATTGTATAATCGTTGTCATAGCTAGTTCTGCTATCGAAGAAATCAATTACTCTTTTCTTATACTGTTGTTCGTATTGGCTATTTTGCATGATATTCTCAATTTTAACTGGACAATTATGAGAATAAATTGTGAGTGAAACTTCTGTCTTCTGAAAACTTGCTTTCAAAATGTTTAAATCTTGCAAAATCCGAAAATTTATATCATTTCTCTATATGCTTTGGGTGTGATTCCTATATGCTTCCGAAAAAGGGTGGTAAAGTTGCTTTGGCTAGAACAGCCAACTTGAAGTGCAATTTCGATAAGAGGTAATTGAGTATAAGTGAGTAAAAATTTAGCTCGCTCAATCCGGCATTGAATAACGTATTGATAATGATTCAATAATTCCTTCCAAATGAAAAGAATATAAGACTTTAATATAAGATGTAAATGGATAATATTTTTAGCTTACCAGAAACACTAGTAATTTATCATCTACTTATACTTTTAGATACAAGCAATACCACCCAACAATCTCTACATCAAGTAATAATTGGACAGCTTCAGTCATTAATTTATTTTCGCTAACGCTGGCAGATTGCTCTATTTGTTCAGTCGATTCACTTAAAAAAATCATTTCTTCCTCAGCGTACCTCTGCGTTTAAAAAAATAAAAAAGGTGGGCATTACCCACCCAACAAACTTATCCCTTCACACAAAGAACTTGCTTGAGAGTCGCTACAACCTCAACCAAATCCGCTTGATTTGCCATAACTTGCTCTATCGGCTTATAAGCACCAGGAATCTCATCTAACACACTCTCATCTTTGCGGCATTCTACGCCATTTGTTTGCTCTATTAAATCATCAAGTGTATAGACATTTTTTGCCTTATTTCTAGACATCAAACGCCCTGCACCGTGAGAGCAAGAACAAAAACTATGGGCATTACCTTTACCCTTAACAATGAAAGACTTTGCCCCCATTGAACCAGGAATAATCCCATAATCTTCAGTCTGGGCGCGGACTGCACCCTTACGAGTAACGTATACATCTTCGTCAAAATGCACTTCTTTTTCGGCGTAATTATGATGACAATTAACCTGCAAGAAAGGTTTAGTTGCTTTCCCACCTGCTAAATGCTTCTCGACAATATGCTTAAAACGCGCCATCATCACATCGCGGTTGACACGCGCATAGTTTTGTGACCATTGTAAATCGTGCCAGTATGCTTTAAATTCTGGCGTACCAGCGACAAAATGAGCTAAATCAGGGTCAGGCAATTTATTACCAGCCATTTTTGCTAATTCTCTAGCTGTGTGAATATGGCACTGGGCGAGTTTATTGCCAATGTTACGCGAACCAGAATGCAGCATCAGCCAAACTTGATTTTCTGTATCGAGGCACACTTCAATAAAGTGATTTCCTCCACCCAGAGAACCCATCTGTTTCATTGCTTTACTTTGTAGGTCTTGTACGCCGCGATGCAAGTCTTTAAAATCATCCCAGTGTTGCCAATTGCTGACAGATTTTTCAACGTCTTTGTTTTCGTTAAATCCAGTCGGAATTGCTGCTTCAATATCCAAGCGGATTTTCTTGAGTTTCCCTTCCAGTTGTTCGGCGGTAAATGATGTTTTGATAGCGCTCATTCCGCAACCAATATCTACACCGACAGCAGCTGGAATAATTGCCTCTTTGGTTGCAATTACAGAACCCACTAAAGCACCTTTTCCTAAGTGAACGTCTGGCATTAATGCCACGTGCTTAAATACAAATGGTAATGATGCCACATTCTTGGCCATCTTGGTTTCTTCTGGGCCCAAAGAGTGATTTGCCCAAGATAAGACGGGTGCTGGTGTGGTAATTTCTAATTTTTCGTAGGGCATAATTTTTTCTATTTTGGATTTTAAATTTTAGATTTTGGATTTGGTATAGGGCAGTGACACTTATCGGTATGACATATAACCCATTACCTTGTTAGTTGTAGCAATTTATATGTTGTATTGTCTTTCATTTGGCTCCCTGAATTTTTGTGAAGCTGAAGAACTTACTTTTAGGAGTTACGTTTTGTATTATATCTGTAACAAAAAAGATTACAATTGTCAATCTATCACCACAGGGAGAAAGCAAATGTTTTCCCAATGTATTAAAATTTGTAAAGAAAATCACTGTGTTTAAATAATTCCTTAAAGTTCCGACACAATATGGCAGTGCGTCAAGATACAATCTGGGAACGTTTTTTATCCCCTGTAGTGCGTCTTTTGATTGATGAAGATGGGTTACGGCGTTACGCTGATAGTATTGACTGGGAGAAAGAGTGCGATCGCTATCGACGAGATGATGTCATAATTCCGTCGTACTACAGCAGTCAAAACTTTCACGGTATTACTGGCGGATATCTCACTTACGATGCAGCAGTTACTTACGATCCGGTTACTCAATACGTTCTACCGCCTAATGAAGGTATTGTCCGTCAAGCTTTAGTTGATGCCGTCCAGGTAAAACCACGACGCATACTCGATTTAGGTTGCGGTACTGGTTCCACTACTTTAATGTTAAAGCAGGCTTTCCCCGAAGCGGAAGTAATTGGTTTGGATTTATCACCTTATATGCTGGTAAGGGCGGAAGATAAAGCTAGAAATGCTGGCTTGGAGATAGTCTGGCGACACGGAAATGCTGAAAAAACTGGTTTGAGGGATGCAACATTTGACTTAGTAACAGCTTCTTTGCTATTCCACGAAACACCAGATGCGGTGTCTCTAGCAATTTTACGAGAAAGCTTCCGGTTGCTGGTAACTGGAGGACAAGTATTAATTCTAGATGGAAATCAGAAGACTCTGCGTCAGTTAGAATGGCTCAATGACGTTTTTGAGGAGCCATATATTCGTGAGTATGCTGCTAGTAGTACAGAAGCGAATATGGGTGCAGCCGGATTTGAAGCGGTGCGATCGCAAGATGTATGGTGGATAAATCAGGTAACTAGCGGCATAAAACCGATCGCAACTGAAAATGTTCGTCATTATACTCCCACATCAGTAGATAATAATGATTTGGAGGGACTTGGTTCTCCAGCATTTGGCATAACGGCATGAGTTTAAAGGCAGTTCTCTTTGATTTTAATGGTGTCATTATCAACGATGAGCCAATCCACCTGCAACTGATCGATGAGATTCTCATTGAAGAAAATCTCCAACCCCAAAAGGTGAGTGAGCGTCAAGCTTCTCTTGGACGCACAGATCGCGCTTGTTTTGGGCAACTACTTGCTAATCGTGGTAGAGTAGGCGATGAAAAGTATTTAACTCAGTTGTTGTACCGCAAAGCAGAAGCCTATGTGGTGGAATTAGAGAAAATAGAGAAACTGCCTTTATATCCAGGTGTAGAAGATTTAATATTTCAGGTGCGATCGCGGAATCTGAAATTAGGGTTAGTCAGTGGCGCGATTCGCAAAGAAATAGAACTGGTACTCAATCGCGCCAAACTAGCCCAACATTTTAAAATTATCGTTGCGGGTGATGACATCACCAACAGTAAACCAGAACCCGATGGTTATTTACTGGCCGTGAAACGTCTGAATCAAGAATATCCCGAATTGAATCTTCAACCACACGAGTGTCTGGCGATTGAAGATACACCAGCCGGGATTGCAGCAGCGAAGCGAGCGCAAATGCAAGTTGTAGGTGTAGCGAATACTTACCCATTCCACATGCTCCAGCGCTGCTGTAATTGGACTGTTGATTATCTCAGTGATTTGGAACTCGAACGGGTGCAGAAGGCTTATTCCCAAAAAGAGCCTCAACCATCGATAACTGAATGTTAGAATACTATATGGTGATGGTGTATTGAGTTAATGAGTAATATTACTCTTGACTTGACACCGACTAAGGGGAATTAGCTCAGTTGGTAGAGTGCTGCGATCGCACCGCAGAGGCCATCGGTTCGAATCCGTTATTCTCCATTTGTCCATTAAATAATTGTTTATTGCCTATAATATTTACCTATAATATCAAGTCCGGCTAATTAGTTATAATTCCTGAATCTATCCAAAAAGCCCAAAAGCTCCTCTCCTCTGCACCCCTGCTGCTCTAATGATAAGTCTTTAACCGGGCATGATATAACCTAGAAGAATATAAAGAATTCACAAAACTCAGTAATTATATATTTTTGGCGAATCATGTGAAGAGTATGACAAAGATGACTATTTAAGTATGGACATCTAAGTAAGATATTGACTATGTAGTTATTTTGAGATAATTAAAATGTTCTCTATTCTCAACCTAGACACTCATGGAGAATAGTCCACAAGGAGGGCATAAAAATCTTTTTCCCAATCAACAGTTAATTATTAACTATTTTGAGCTAGTAGGACTTAAGCGCTGGTATAAAATCAAATATTGATAAAACAGTAAAAATAGCAAATTTACAACTTAAAATTACTGAATAAATAAATTTAGGTAGGTAGAAAGTAGTGGCAAATATCAATGGCACTAACGGTAATGATACCCTCAATGGTACAACCAGTGATGACCTGATTAATGGTTTAGCAGGTAACGATAAAATATATGGTAACGGAGGAAACGACACCCTCAACGGTGATACTGGTGACGATTACTTGAGTACTACTAATGATTCATCAGGCGCTAACCTGGTTTTTGGGGGTGATGGTAATGATACTCTTTTTGCCTTTGGCTTTAATGTTGATAGTACCTTCAACGGTGGCAAGGGGAATGACACCTTCTATAATGATGAGTTGGGTAAGGTAAGTAATACTATTAATAACTTGACGATTGGTGGCGGCGGCAAGGATAAATTTGTTTATACTATCGGCGAGAACAGTTATGATACCATTGTCATCGCTGATTTCAGTGGCATTGGTAAAGGTTTAAACCCATCAGCGGCGGTAATTGCCGAATTGGATACCTTGCAATTTACAGGATTTGAGCTATTAACTGCGAGAAATTTACAATTAACTCAAAATGGTAACGACCTAGAAATCAGCTTTGAAGGTGTGGTTGGTGACAAATCTGTGGTTTTGCAAAACTTTGCCTTGGAAAACCTAGATAATTTAGCCCAGGTCGGTAATATCATATTTTATGGACAAACTAGCATTACAGACAGCTTTGATGTCTTTAATGCCAGCTCCACCCAAAACACTATCTTCAATAAAAATACAGTCACTTTTCTTAACGACCTCTCCAATAACGTTGACGGCTTTGACAACTCAGATGATGTCATAAATGGTCAAAAGGGCGATGACATCATTGATGGCTTGAGTGGTAACGATCTTTTGAGAGGTGGTACGGGGAATGACTTGCTTATTGGTGGTGCAGGAAATGATACCCTTTTTTGTGATACAGGCAATGACACCGTCAACGGTGGTGCAGGTGACGATGTTTTGAATGTTAGCGTCTATTCAAAAGGCGATCACTTGTTGTTTGGGGGTGATGGGAATGATTCTCTATTTGCTTCTAATGACTACATCGTCGATAATACCCCAGGGAATGATACTCTCAACGGTGGCAATGGGAATGACACCTTCTATAGTCATTTTGGTGATACTAATTATTCTAATACTGCTATCTTGACGACTGGTGGCAGCGGCAAGGATAAATTTGTTTTCCAGTCGTCTGAGGCGTTGTATCGAAGTGGCAGTATTATTACTATCACCGATTTTGTCAGCATTGGTAAAGGCTTAAACCCATCAGCAGCGGTGATTGCCGAATTGGATACCTTGCAATTTACAGGATATGAGCAATTAGCTGCGAAAAATCTGCTGTTAACTCAAAATGGTAACAATACAGAAATCAGCTTTGAAGGGTTGTTTGGTAGCAAAGTGATCTTGCAAAACTTTGCCCTGGAAAACCTAGACAATTTAGCCCAAGTAGGTAATATTCTATTTGATGGTCAAACTAGCATTACCGACAGCTTTGATGTCTTCAATGCCAACTCCACCCAAAGCAGCATTTTCAATAAAAACACAGTTACCTTCCTTAACGACCTCGACAACAATGTCAACGGCTTTGACAAATCAGATGATGTAATTAATGGTCAGGCGGGTGATGATATCATTGATGGCTTGAGTGGCAACGACTTGCTGCGAGGTGATGCGGGCAATGATACTCTCATTGGTGGTACTGGTGACGACGTTCTATCGGATAATTCCGATTTAACAGGCAATAATTTGCTCTCTGGGGACGATGGCAATGATTATCTCTCTACCACTAGCTCAAATGGCTACTACATATTATATGACTATGTATCTGGCAATAACACCCTTAACGGTGGTGCTGGTAGCGATACCTTGCTTGCTGACATTTCAAAAGGCAATAATTTGCTCTCTGGGGACGATGGCAATGATTATCTCTCTGCCTCTGGCTACTATAGCTATGAAGGGCCATTTTTTAAAGTTTATGGCAATAATACCCTCAACGGCGGCCCTGGTAACGATTCCTTGATTGTTGATTATTCAGAAGGCGATAACCTGCTGTCTGGAGGTGATGGCAATGATTTGCTCTCTGCCTCTGGCACATCATTAGACTACTCTGGCACAAAAGATGCTACCTCTTCTGGCAATAACACCCTCAATGGTGGCGCTGGTAACGATTCCTTGAATATTAACTTTTCATTAGGTGATAATCTGCTGTCTGGGGGCAATGGCAATGATTTTCTCTCTGCATTGATTGCTTTAGGGAATAATACTCTTGATGGTGGCAATGGCAATGACATCCTCACAAGTGGGAAGGGTAATGATACCCTTTATGGAGGAGATGGTAATGATGTCTTTACTTTCAACAGTTACAATGAGGGACTTGATATTCTTTATGACTTCAACGCTACGAATGAACTGATTCAGGTCTCGGCTGCTGGTTTTGGTGGCGGATTATCAACTTCTTCACTTAAGACAAGTCAGTTTACAATCGGAACATCTGCAACAACAAGCAATCAACGATTTATTTATGACTTTATTACAGGTGCATTGTATTTTGACCTTGATGGCAGTGCATCTGGGTTTAGTCAGGTAAAGTTTGCACAACTATCAACTGGATTGTCAATAACCGAAAACAATTTTGTGGTTGTTTAATCTTTATTAGCGCATTAGCTCTCTGCCATTACTAGGCAGCACAGAATGGTAGCTGCTATTCTAGGCATCTTTTGTGCTGTTTTAAGCACAAATAGCAAATTAATAACTGAAATTACTAAAAAAATCGATTTAGGTAGGTAGAAAGTTATGGCAAATATCAATGGCACTAACGGTAACAATACACTCACTGGGACAACCTCTGATGACCTGATTAATGGTTTAGCAGGTAATGATACCCTAAATGCTGAAGGAGGCAACGACACTCTTTCTGGTGGTTTTGGTAACGATCAGCTTTATATTTACTACTCTACTGGGAATAACAGCCTTAGTGGAGATGCAGGGAATGACGTGCTTAATATTTCCGACTCTACTGGCAACAATACGCTTTCAGGCGGAGATGGCAATGACATATTCGGATTAACAGCTTTAAAGGCTAACTCCTCTTCCTTTTTCACAGTAGATGGGGGTACAGGTGACGATACCTTGTTCGGTGGTGATTACGCCGATGCTACTAAAAAAATCACCTCAAGTTTCGATGCCACTACTAACATTGGCTTGATTACGATTGGTATGAGTCAAATTAGCTACAAAAATATCGAACGATTAAATCTCACAGGTACAGTTTATGATGACTATCTAGTAGGTACCAATGGCGACGATTTTTTGTCTGGGGGAGGTAATGGCAATGATACGATTATTGGCAGTGCAGGCAACGATACCTTGGATGATAGAGGGAGTTTCATATCCTCAAGCTCAACAGGGAGTAATCTGCTCTATGGTGGCGCAGGTAACGATTACTTGAATGACTCTGGTGGCTATTACTCAGTCTTAGGTAATAAAACTCTTGATGGTGGCACAGGTGACGATACTTTGAATATTAACGGTTCAAGAGGCGATAACCTCCTCTCTGGGGGCGATGGCAATGATTTTCTCTCCGGCTCTAGCGGCGGTCGCGGCTTCGGAAAAGATTTTTCTAACGCCTATGAAATTTATAACACTGCTGGCAATAACACTCTCAACGGTGGTGTTGGTAACGATACTTTGAATATTGACTATTCAACAGGCGATAATCTGCTTTCTGGGGACGATGGCAATGATTTTCTCTCCTCCATAACCGCTTTAGGGAATAATACCCTTGATGGAGGCAATGGCAATGATACCATTAAAGGTGGCAATGGCAATGATATCTTGACAGGTGGGTCTGGTAATGATGTCACCTATGGAAATAGAGGTACTGATACCTTTGCTTTTAATAGTTACGACAATTTTAGCGTTAACACTATTTATGACTTTAACGCAATTAATGAATTGATTCAGGTATCATCTAGTTTTGGCGGTGGGTTATCATCGGGTTCACTTGAGAAAAGTCAGTTTATCATCGGAACATCTGCAACAACGATCGCTCAACGATTTATCTACAATAGTGCTACAGGTGGACTGTTCTTTGACAAAGATGGTAGTGCGTCTGGGTTTACTCAGGTAAAATTTGCCCAACTATCATCTGGATTGTCACCAACCGAAAACAATTTTGTGGTTGTTTAATCTTTATTGGTGCTTTGCGATCGCTAAACAGCAAGGTTGGCGAGTTGCTATGATTGCTCAATGCAAGTCATTTTGGTAATCCATAGCGATTCTTGTACAGATAATTCAGATATTACGATGCCTGCGGCGAGCTACGCTAACGCAGAATCCAGAATATATAATTTCTTTGTGGCTGCGCTAAACCTTTGAAAATAATTGCCTACTCTTACACCGATCCGCTATTAGAATCTTCTCCCGATCGAGCCGATTGGGGATGGGAGGTGGATCGGGTTTATGAAGATTTGGGCAAGCCAGACTCTTCTTTGCGATCGCAATTACAACAATTATTTACCGATTGCCAAACTGAACCAGCAAATTATCTCCTGATTCGTCGGTTGGAAGAATTGGGAGATACTGTAGAGGAAATTAGCGATCGTCTCAATCAACTCGAAGTCATGGGAATCGCAGTAATCGCCACTGAACAACCCTACACTTCCGAAAGTTACCCTCTGGGCGCTGACTTGCTGAATTTGCTACACGCAATCCAACGTCAGCAACGTAGCCGCCGCATCCGCCAAGGACACGCCCGTAATCGTCTTGAGGTTGCACCGCCACCCGGCAAAGTTCCCTACGGCTATCGCAGAGGTAAGGGAAAATATACCATTGACCGCAGTACTTCACCAGTTGTCAAAGATTTTTTTGAACACTTTTTACTTTATGGTTCCCTGCGGGGTTCAGTGCGTTACTTGGCGAAAAAATACGGCAAGAAAATCTCTGTAACCACAGGAAGACGCTGGCTGACTAATCCAGTTTATCGCGGCAATACAGCTTACCAAAATGGTGAAATTATCTCCAATACCCATATTCCGATAATTTCTAAGGAAGAAGCAGCCCAAGTTGACCGACTTTTGCGCCGTAACAGCCGTTTACCATCCCGAACTGCTAGCGCACCGCGTTCTCTGGCTGGGTTGGTTGTCTGCGCTGAGTGTCAGTCGCATCTGACAGTTACCCGTGTTACCCAACGCAACCAAGATAAAGAGTATCTTTATTTACGTTCTACTAGCTGCCCCCAAAGCCCCAAGTGTAAGGCTATTCCCTATCAACAAGTGTTGGAACATACCATTGAAACCGTTTGCCGTGATTTACCTCTGGCGGTAGCAGGAATGAATTTTCCCCAGTTGGATGCATTCAAGAATAGTTTAGGACAAGCGATCGCTCGTCAGCAAGAAATACTTGCTCAGTTACCCGCTTTAATTGAAACTGGAATTTTAGATGCCGAAACAGCAAAGTTAAGGGCTTACAAACTCCGCACAGAAATTTCTGCACTCGAAGCAAAGTTGGCAATTCTCCCTCCAGTTAACTTGCGTTCTGTTGCTCAAGCTGTTTCTATACCACAATTTTGGTTAGATTTATCGGAAACAGAACGAAGATTTTACTTTCGAGAATTTATTAGACAAATTGAGATTATTTGTCAGAATAAAGAATTAAAACTCCAAGTTATTTTTATTTTTTGATTTAAATGAAACACTATTTTTGAGACGGTTGATCCTTAGTATACGCAACAGGTTTTGGCCCTGCATTCCGCACATTGATAACTTTATTCAGGATATCAAACCAAAAAGGCGCACCCATAGCAATAGCAAAACCACTCACTATCCAACCACAAATTAATTTAAAAACCTGTGAAATTCTGATGTAAATTCTATTCGATTTCGTCGTATCTAATAACTCAAACTGTTGATTAATATTTTGCCATCCAATCGGTATAGAAGAATTTCCTAATAGTTTCTCAATATTCCTTCTGTCTACTTCATTATTGATATAATCGATTCTTTGACTTGCACTTTGAGTAATAGTAGAGCGGATAATCGAATCCTCAGATAGTCTTTTAACCAAGTGAAATGTATCAGTATTAGTTAAAAAGGCGACTAATATTCCAATTAAAATAGCAACTCCTTTGGCATTTCGCTTATAAACACCGCTTGCTCGATCCATCGAGCGATCGAACCATGTTTCTACTTCATTTTTAAATTGATTTACTTCCTCTGTGAGATCGCCAATCTTTATCCTGCTACGTTGAGCAATTACACTAAGGCTCTTAATTAAATTATTAGGAACTTCATCAGGTAATTCATTATTAACAAAATCTATAAATTTCTGGTCAATCTCTCCATAAATTTCTTGAATTTTTGTGTAACTTGCACTATTTGGATTATTAATACCTTTTTTAAGTTCTTTATAAGAAGTTAATATCATCTGTAAGTTGGTTTTTGTTTCTTCATTAGGATGTTTAACGTAATTAATTAGCTGAGGAATTTTTAAGGCATCTAATAAAGTAATTGCAAATGTTTCAGAAGGTAGATAGGAAGGGCCGCTTTGTTTTTCTAGCACTATTTTATCAGGCTTTTTAGTAATTTCCTGGAAATGCTTTTCTAATTTACCCTTAGCTTGTTGATTCAAAGTATTAATCAAAGGATCGTTATAAAGTTTCTGTACTAGATGGATTGCATTAATAATATCTGATTTTTCACTTTCACTACCACCTGATAAAAGTAATTCAATTGAAGTTCTTAAATGTTTAACTCTCCATTGTAATAATGTGGCAATTAGTTCTTGGATTTCCGAGGCTAGCAAGCTCAAAATTAAGTAAATAAAAACTAAGCCAAGAGTAATATCTACAACTACAGGTAAATTCATTGACACTCTCCAATAACTTTTAGCTATTAACTGTTATCAAAATCTCTTAAAAAATTGTATATCATAGATTTCAAGATTCAATACTTGCTTAATCAAAATTAAAAAACTAAAATTAGTTTGTTTAGAGAGTTTTATAAAAAATGTTCTTATTAATTGATTATTGAAGAAATAATTATATTTTTCCTAGTACTAATATTCAAAAATTTTATATACAATTTTTTTAAGTATTCAGTAGACCATTTTATTTTTATAGCAATCAGTTACAAACTTTATGAAATTAACCAGATAAAATTTAAACTAAGCGTCACCTTCAAAATAACATGCAAGCTTATTTACAGACTATCAAACAAGTAATAAATTATTTATTACTTGTATTATTTTTATCATTTATTAGTTTAAAATGTTACTTAAATAACCAATATATTTTTTTGAAAAATAGCGCTAATTATAAAAAACTGAGTTAATCTTGGAAACTAGCAATTGTTAAGAACATACGTTGTTACTGGGTGGCAACATGGGAGATTCGCTAGATGTCTCTATGTAATCAAACCAGCAAGTAAAATGATTACCAGAGAATATGCAAGAAGGAAGCTTTATTTGGAGTCATCTGGAAAGACAGCATCGCACGGTTGGCAAATGGATTGATTGGGTATGGCTAATAGTATTGCTGTTGGCAGCAGTATTACTGTTTAGCATCAATCTGGGAGGGTTGCCGCTGCGAGATTGGGATGAAGGTACTGTGGCACAGGTTGCTCGTGAAATTTGGCACGCCCCAGCAGGTTCAATGCGTTGGCTTTATCCAACGTTAGGAGGCGAACCATATCACAACAAGCCACCTTTAATGCATTTGCTGATAGCTTGGGCTTATTCTCTAGGAGGCGAAAATGAGTTGACAACGCGCCTACCTGGAGCAATTTTAACAGCAACATCTGTACCTTTACTGTATTGCATTGCTCGAGAGATATTTCGCCAACGTTGGGCTGCTATTTATAGCGCCTTGATTTACCTAACAATGCTACCCGTAGTACGTCATGGACGGCTGGCAATGTTAGATGGGGCGATGGTAAGTTTTTTGATGGTGATGATGTTGTGCGTGTTGCGATCGCGCCGAGATTTACGTTATTGTCTTGGTGTTGGCATTAGCTTTGGGTTTATTTGTTTAACTCAAGGACTGCTAGGTGTATTACTCGGTGCGATCGCAATTGTATTTCTATTTTGGGATACGCCACGACTGCTCACTTGTTATTATCTCTGGATCGCAATCTTAATTGGCATTCTACCTGTAGCTGGTTGGTATGGTGCGCAACTAATTCACTATGGTTATACTTTCGCCCAAATTGGTATTGCTAACCCATCACTAGACCGAATTGGCTCAATTGTAGAAGGTAATTCTGAACCACCTTGGTATTATGTGATTGAACTTCTCAAATACACATGGCCGTGGTTATTATTTCTACCACAAACTGTCCGCTTAACCTGGGAAAATCGCAACCTTAGCTGGGCAAAATTAGTAATGGCGTGGAGTGGGGTTTATCTACTGGTAATTTCCTTCATGATTACCAAAGTTCCCTGGTATTTATTCCCAATTTACCCTAGTTTAGCTTTAGCTTTTGGTATCCAATTATCAGATACGGAAAATTCGCCTTTACTCTCATCTTATCCCCGTGCTTGGGTTGCTGGTTTGGCAATACTTGCTGTAGCTGCTTCTGCTGGTAGTATTTATTTCAGTTCGGGTACAACCCCAAAAACAGACTTACAACTGATTTTTGCCGCCGTAGCTTTAACTATGTCCTTAGCAGCTATTTTGGCAGAACGAGGTGACGGACAATTTCTGAAGATTTTGTTTTGGGGAAGTTATATTTCGCTGCTGCTGTTAATGAAATCTAACTACTGGGTTTGGGAATTATCACAAGCCTATCCAGTTAAACCAGTCGCCGCCATGATTGTGCGGGCAAATCCAGCGACGAGGAAGATTTACACGTCTTTTCCTTACCATCGTCCTTCGTTGGATTATTATAGCGATCGCACCATCATTCCCGCTTCTGTTGGTGAACTAGAATATTATTGGCACTACAACGGCCAACCCTACTTCCTGCTTAATGTATCTGATTTCAACAATCTTGAACTAGAGTCAATGAAGCTAATTGACCAAGCTGAAGGTTGGAAATTAGTCACAAAAGATATCAATAGATTGTAAGTATGGGGCATGGAGAAGAGACAAGGTAGACGAAGAAGAGGCGGGAGACAAGGGAGAAACTTGTTCAATAATTCCCCCTTGTCCCCTTGTCCCCTTGTCCCCTTGTCCCCTTGTCCCCTTGTCTCCCCTGCTCCCTGCTCCCCTGCTTGTCCCCTGCTCAGGAAAAAATCAGATCGTTGCCCAAAAGGTAATGATAATTTTATAGCGATCGCGTTCTTCCAAAAAGTGTAAAAAACCTGCGATTTACTTTGAAGAAATGATAAACTGCGTAATTTTGCGGTTTTGGTGGCGAGATTGATTTCTCTATGCTTGAAATATTTATTACGAAATATTTCATTCATTAAATTTAGCAATTAGGTGTTTCTAGTGCCGCAAAATCTTTCATCGTTACCAGAACCAGTCAGAAGGATTGAGACAGAAGCAAGTCAACCATTTTCAGAAGCGTGGGCAAAGAAGTATTTGCGAAATTTAGCTGAACAGGACAATCGCATCGAAGTTCTCAAGGTCAGTGAAATTGCAAATGAAGTTGCAAAAACGTTAACGCAGGCACTGCGAACCACAAGTCTGCAAGCGTGGGGAAAAACAGAAGCGCTTTTGTCTCAAGAGGTGATTCGGCATCAAATTGACCCTGAATTAATCGATCCGTGGGAAGTTGCAAAGGATACCCACCAGATTTATCAAACTGCCCTCTCAGCCTATGCTGAACAGATTTCCCCAGCAAAGTTTTCTACATGGATTGCTAGGGATTTGGGAAAAATTCGACAGAAGTACACAGCAGACGATCCTAGAGTAATTGGGTTCATTAGTATGCAGTTTCACTACAGCGGACAAATACTACTGAACTTGACACCACCAGTGCAGCAAGCATCGCTGAGGGATTACTTCAAAGTGATTGACGATCATCTTTATATGCCGCTCCAGCGTGCTTACCAGGCAGCAGCAGAATATGCTTACGACGCGCCACCATTACAAGCTGTCCAGCAGCTTTTACCCTTGTGCAGCGAGATTGCGACCAAGATTGCAGAACGGGTGATGCAGATGTATCCCAACTATCAATGCCACACAGGTTGTTTAAGTGATACTAACATTAACATTTCCAGTGTCCGTGATATAGAGATGTTCCAGGTATATCTATGGGTCTGTATTTTGGAGAACAACATTAGTGCCATACAACAAGAGCTATTTCCCCTGTGTGTGATGTTATATCCTCGATTAAAGGTGCGCTGGGAATTGGTGCGGCAATTAATTTACTTGCTCGGTACTGAAATCCGCTCTCGTTTGGAACCAGAACAGGCTGCTTATTTTTTCGCTTACTATGAGTCGTTGCAAGCAATGTTTTCACCCCAAGTTTTGCCGGACAGTAAATCTTAAATGCTGTAGTGTCCCGATTTTCTAAGAAATTTTGATAACTTATAGATACGATTGATACGATTAATGAAATCGATCGAATATTCAAATTCCTGTACTATGATTTCATAAAGAACAGTTAAAAACTCAAATTCTCTAATTCCTGCCATAAAACTTTACAAATATTTTAATAATTATAAAAATTGATTCCCGATCGCAATTTTGGCTATAAATTTTCTTTTCTATAGCCAAAATTTCATTAGATGTCTGGTGGGCGATCGCTCTTGAAGCGGACATAATAAAAAACCGCGTCCTATTTGGGGCAAGAAGACACGGTTCAATCGAAATATTTAGTTATAATATTACAAAAATCAAAGTAGAATTTGATTTATACCAAAGTAATCGATTTACTGGGATTTGTTTCCTGGTTCATTAACTTTCTCTGTTGTGGGAAGAATTTGGCGATCGTAACTTGTCTTTTCTTGGGTCAGAGCGATCGCACCAAAGAAAATCGCACTACCTACAGCCAAGGCTACCATCGGACGCTTGAGTAGGATAAAATCTCTGAGAATCCTCGCTAAAGGTCGGCTTTGGCGACGTAGCGATGAAGACATCATCAATTGTCTCCAAGTAAACGGATCGCGGACATAATGACCACTTTGGCAAACTACTAGCCTTTCCTGGCAATAGGGACAGCAAAACAAACCCATGCGTGTTTTAACTGGTTTTGGCGTGGCATTTCTTTGGCAAATTGGGCAAGTAACATAATGATTATCAAAAGTGTGTATATTCATTTACCTCATCCGCCTAGTCCATTTACTCGCTCTATAACAATAGCTATATTGAATTGGGGTCAATGTCCGATCTGACATCAGGCATCAATCATACATACATTCTATTACTACCAAGGATGCCTCAATAGTCGCAACACGAGTATAGCTAGATTTAAACAAGGATGACTCATGGTTCATATTTACGGATGTGTCCACCCAGTCGAAAAAACTTTGTTGTCTCTAGAAAAAATAGTGTTGGCGCTCGCTCGCACCCCATTAGCCACAGCTACGCCCAATTTAGGCATTGCTGACCCCTAAGTAATAATTGTCTCTCATTTAACCATTCTCCCCACACAAATTTTGCACAATGACATTTTTAGCTAAAGCTTTGTAAGTTAAGCAAATAAAGTCTACTTGTCCGGTTGCTAAATAATGGCTCACAATGATAAGTAACAGATAAAAATTTAAATTTTTTCTTACATTTACCCCGCCTCTCAATGACTCTCTTGCCTCCCACTCAACTGAGGAAGGTAACGGAACAACCTGCCTTTCCTACACCTTCCGCTCGTTTAGCTCACCTAATTAATCGTTTTCAACCATCCCCAGAAACAGTTGTGCTGTTTTTAGCCATGCTCATTGGCGGTGGTACTGGTATGGGTGTAGTCACCTTTCACTATTTAATCCAGTTGGTTCACCAGCTGATGCTGGAAAATTTAATGGGTCAAATTGGCGGCTGGGGTGCATGGACTTTAGCCTGCGTTCCCACCCTTGGCGGATTAATTGTTGGCTTGATGCGCTGGCGCACTCAAGACTTTGGCCCTGGACTTTCATCTCTCATCGCCGCCTCTCAGGGAACAGAGATTAAGCGACCACTAAGACCAGTTAGCAAAATGCTGGCTGCATCTGTTACTTTAGGGAGCGGTGCTTCTTTGGGGCCAGAAGGGCCGAGTGTCGAAATTGGCGCAAATTTTGGGATGTTGTTCTCTGTGATCCTAAATGTATCTCAGGAACGACAACGTTTGCTGTTGGGTGCTGGCGCGGCGGCGGGACTGGCGGCGGGATTTAATGCTCCTATAGCTGGAGTATTTTTTGCTCTAGAGGTGGTGATGGGAGCGACATCTTTCGCTACTTCTGCTGTCAGTGTGGTACTACTAGCTGCGGTGGTAGCAGCATTAATTGCCCAAATTGGTTTGGGGGCCCAACCTGCTTTTGATTTACCTGTTTACCAAGTTCGCAGTCCTTTGGAATTACCTCTTTACCTTGGCTTAGGTTTAGGGGCCAGCCTAGTTTCTCTAGCTTATACTCAATCAATTCGGGGAGCAAAAGCTTGCTTTGCTGGCAAAGTTCCAGGTTTTGATTTTTTGGGACGAATTCCTCAGCCGATTCATCCAATTATTGGCGGTGCAATTATTGGCGCTGTTGCTTTGCAGTTCCCGCAAATTCTGGGTGTCGGTTATGAAACTGTAGAAGCAATGCTTCAAGATGTGGAGTTTCCACTCTACTTATTGGTGGTGTTGTTGGTAGTGAAATTATTGATGACTGCAATTAGTGCAGGTAGTGGTTTCATTGGTGGTTTGTTCGCACCAGCAATGTTTTTAGGTGCTTCTTTCGGATCGGCTTACGCCAAAATTTTGGCTGTAGCATTCCCGACAATTTGCGATCAAATGGCGGCTCCCCCAGCATACGCAATGGTGGGAATGGCAGCAGTATTAGCTGCTAGTGTGAGAGCGCCGTTAACGGCTATTTTAATGCTGTTTGAATTAACCCGTGACTATCGGATTGTTTTACCGTTGATGGCAGCTGTGGGTTTAAGTGTTTGGCTAGTAGAAAGGATTAAACCAACTTTTAACTCTAACTCTAATCTACAACAAATTGGTCTTTCGGAATTGAAAGATGAACAATCGGAAATTGTGCAGCAAATTTTGGTAGAAGATGCCATGTATCCCTGTCCCAAAAAGTTACCTGCAACTTTGGGAGTATTAGATGCTGCTGTGGAAATGACCCGCGATCGCGTTCGTAGTGCTTTAGTATTCGATCAAGCAGAGCAATTAGTTGGTATACTTTCTTTGGAAGATATTAACCGTGCCCTTGCTATTTGGCAAACATACCCAAATTCTTTAACCGAAATTCCCGATAATTTATCCAGTCAAACCCTCATAGACATTTGTACTACTGAAATTCTCTATGCATGGCAAGATGAACTTTTATCTGAGGCTTTAGACCGGATGAGTCTTCGAGGTTTACATCAATTACCAGTGGTAGCACGAGACAAACCCGATCGCATTTTGGGTTTATTAGAAAAAGAGCAAATTGCCTTAACCTGTAATTTAGCAGTCACGCGCAAGGCACTTCGCCACTATTTACCAGTCTTACCTACTACAGATATAGTCATTAGTCATTAGTCATTGGTCATTGGTCATTAGTCATTAATCATTGGTCATTAGTCATTAGTCATTGGTCATTATTTTTCACAAAGGACAAATGACACTTGACTAATGACTGTTTATAGTCATTGTTTTTCACACAGGACAAATGACAAGGGACAAATGACAACAAAGAATTGACTAATGACCATTTATTAAGCCGTGGCTTCTATGGCTTCATCATCTTCACGATCTTCTGGATCTACTTGTCTCAGACGAATGTGCTTTTTGCCTAAAGTGATCGCAAACTCATCTCCTGGTTTAAGATTCATCTGTTTTGTATAAGCTGAACCTATCAGTAAGTTACCATTCGATTGCACACTAATTCTATAGCTAGCACTACGTCCACCACGCCCATTAGCACTGGGTGTACTGTCTAACTGAATGCCTTCAGCATCAATTAGGGCATTTAAGAACTTCATCATATTGACGCGCTCTATACCATTTTTGGTAACGGTATAGTAGCCGCACTTCTTAGCTTTGTCTTCTTTGCTCTCGTTCTCTAGCTCTTTGACTTTTTTGAGCAGTTCTTCGCCGAGTAAGGGTTCAATTTTTTTCTGTTTAGGCATCAACTTAGGTCGAAAATGAATGTTTGAAGTGTTTGAATCGATTTTATTTTAGCTGAGGTTGAGCTAACAGGAACATAATCCTTTAGTTTTTATCTCAACCTAGCCAAGTATATTACACTCAGATGCACAATTGTTATGCCATTACCAATATTGGCAAGACAATCTATTTTAGAAAATCCTGGCAATGCTGATAACTATATATCTATATATATAGTTTGTGAATTCCTGCTAGACTATATAAGTTTTAAGTTTTCTAAACTAACCTCAAGAGGTTTTCTATTTCTTAAGGATGAGAAGTGAGTCACAGAATGATAAGCAAAACTGATCCTTAGTGATTGGTCAATGGTAATTAGTCATTGGTTATTTAGAAACGACAAACTAAAGAAGTCTCAGAGTCGGAAGCCGACCATCAGAATTTCTTTTCAGGGAGATGCAGTGCCAACAAAGACAAAAGACAAACAACAAAACTTGCCAAAATGAAATTAACTACCAGAGGACACTATAGTGTAAAGGCGTTGCTAGATTTGAGTTTACAGCCAAGATATGGGCCTGCATCTGTAAGAGCGATCGCAAAACGCCAAGATATCCCAGCTCCTTACCTCGAAAAACTACTAATAGAAATGCGTCGTGCATCAATAGTTAAATCAATTCGTGGTAGCATCGGCGGATATCAATTGGCAAGAGAGCCTGCACAAATATCTATAGGAGAAATTTTAGAAGCTGTTGGCGAGACTAGCCATTTACCTCATCACACCCCAGCACCAACACAAGCTGAAGATTGGGTAACGTTTAGCCTCTGGCAGAGACTCAACCAAAAACTCAAAGAAGCTTTATACAGTATTACTCTGGCAGACCTTTATTACGATGCTCGCAGTCGGCAAGCTTCTCTTGGAGAAGAAGCTAGTTTTGTGGTTTAGTCAAGAGTCAATAGTCAAAATATTGACCCTTGACTTTTAACCCAAGACTTGTGACTTATGACTAATAATATCTATATCTTAATAATTGCGGCATTTTTAGATTATTTAATTGGCGATCCTTGGGATTGGCCTCATCCAGTACAAGTTATGGGGTGGGTAATTTCTCGCCTGACCAAGTTTTTTCTCCACTTATGTCAAAATTCTCTAACACAACGCCTAGCTGGAATTGCACTAGCTATTATTTTAATAATTGGTAGCGGTCTTGTTGGCTTTTTGATGATTCAAATTGCCAGATGGGTTCATCCACTCTTAGGAATTGCAATAAATACAATTCTTTTGGCTAGTTGTTTTGCTGGCAAAAGTTTGCGAGTAGCAGCGGAGGCTGTTTTACAACCTTTAACAGTCGGAGATTTAGAGAAGGCTCGGAAGATTTTAAGTAATTACGTTGGTCGAGATACTCAAAACCTCTCACAAGCAGAAATTTACCGAGCCGTTTTAGAAACTGTTGCAGAAAATGCCACCGATGGGGTGATGGCTCCGCTTTTTTATGCAATTATTGGTGTCTTTATACCAATTGTGGGGCCAACTCCCTTAGCTTTAGCATATAAAGCCAGCAGTACCCTTGATTCAATGGTGGGCTATCGGGAAGCGCCCTATACTTATTTAGGATGGTTCTGTGCGCGCTTAGAAGATTATTTGACTTGGCTACCTTGTCGGTTAACAGTCGTGACTCTGGCATTGCTATCGGGTAAACCGATGCATATTTGGCAAATTTGCCGTCGGGATGCAATTAACGATCCTAGTCCCAATTCTGGCTGGAGTGAATGCGCCTATGCGGCATTTTTAGGTGTACAGATGGGGGGTACAAATTGGTATCGGGGGGTAGCTAAGTACAAACCACTGCTAGGAGATGCTCTTTATGCCATTACTGCAACTTCTATTCAGAATGCTTTACAGCTGACTCGATATTGTTATTTGCTATGGTTAGGGGTAGCGATCGCAATATTCTTAATGCTCCCAAATAGGTAATGATAAATATAAGTTAGGAGTTAGGAGTTAGGAGTTAAGAATAAAAATTCCTAGCTCTTAACTTATCACTCCTAACTGATGACTCGCTATGTCTGCCAAAGTAGTTGAAATTCTCTCATCCGAAGAAATCCGTCGTACTTTAACTCGCCTTGCCTCTCAAATTGTCGAAAGGACGCGTGATTTGTCTCAACTGGTGCTTCTTGGTATTTATACCAGGGGTGCGTTATTAGCCGAATTATTGGCGCGTCAAATTGAGACGCTCGAAGGTGTAGCAGTGTCAGTCGGTGCTTTGGATATTACATTTTATCGAGATGACCTCGACAAAATTGGATTGCGGACTCCAACGAAAAGCGAAATTCCTTTCGATCTTACGGGGAAAACGGTTGTACTCGTGGATGATGTGATTTTCAAAGGACGGACGATTCGCGCGGCTTTGAACGCAGTCAACGATTACGGTAGGCCAGAGGTGATTCGTTTAGCTGTGTTAGTAGACAGAGGCCATCGAGAATTGCCAATTCACCCAGATTTTATTGGCAAAAAGTTGCCTACAGCTAAAGAAGAAATTGTCAAAGTTTACTTACAAAATTGTGATGGACGAGATGCAGTAGAGTTGATTGCAGATTAGGCTATGGAGGGCAGGGGGCAGGGGGCAGAGGAGCAGGGGAGCAGGGGAGCAGGGGAGCAGGGGAGCAGAGGGGCAGAGGGGCAGGGGGCAGGAAGTACAACTTTTTGTGTCTGATGCATGAATCCTGCATTTTGTCCCTCATGTACTTGAAAAATAATCTCAGTAATCAAACGGACATGAGCTTACGGGTAAGGGTAAGGGTAACTGTGAAAAGAAGTCTGTAGAACCTCGTTAAAAAATAAAGATTGTTTGGCTGTGTTGTCAGCAAACTACAACTCCTAATGAGAAAATAAGATATTCCAACCAAGCGATCGCCATAAAATTGTTGACAAACCTGTTAATCAGACCCAATTTTTTTGAATTTAAAGCAAACAAAAGCATTATCGAACATGACCTAGAACATTAGTGCCTTAAAATACTCCTGAAAGCCAGTCCTTGTTTTATAAGTTTTATGTAGAATTTGGTGGTGAGGTTATTTACTTGATTCTCACTTGCAGCAATCCAGGTTTCATTTATGAGTCAGTCTTTTTCTCAAAACCAAGCAAGACGAAATCACCAACAGAGACTCTGGCAACAAAAATGGAGTTTAAAGACTAAAGCAATAGTTTGGGCACTAAGTATCAGCGTCCTTCCTGTAGTTGCAATTGGAACAGCTACTTACAACTATGGCATTAATTTAATTAACACACAAACTCCGCAAGTAAGACTTGAGAGTAGAGAAAGTTCAATAGAAACTGAACTTGCTCTACAAAGACAATTGTCACTCTTGTTAACTGGTATGGGAGTGACAGCAATTTTAGCAGGTGCGATCGCTGTTTTTGTGGCGAATCGAGTTATGAGTCGAATCAGCAACGTTGCTGCAATCTCTAATAAGATTAAAAAGAGGCTACGTCCAGACAGTGAGTTTACTCAAGTCTTTATCGCTAGCCAAGATGAATTAGTGATGTTAGAGAAAAACATCACCTCATTCACAGACCTGCTTTCGGTTTTGGTAGAGGAGAAAGAAGCCGAAGCCGATTATTCCCAAATATTAATCAAAATTACCCGTTGGGTTCGAGAATCATTCAATGAAGAAGATGTTCTAAAAACTACCTCAGAAGAAATTCGTAAAGCTTTAAGCATCGATCGCGTCACCATCTTTTGCTTCGACTCGAACTATAATGGAACCTTTATCGCCGAATCAGTAGCACCTGGTTTACCGAAAATATTAGGGGTTACAGTCTCCGATCCGGGATTTGAGGCAGGGTATATAAAAAAATACCACAATGGTAGCATCCATGCTATTGATAATATCCATCAAGCCGATCTCAGTGATGCTGATATTGAGTTGCTGGAGCAATTTGCTGTCAAATCTAATTTAGTCGCACCTATTCTCAAAGGCAAACAGCTATTCGGTTTATTGATTGCACATCAATGTTCTAGAATTCGCTTTTGGCAACAATCTGAGATTGATTTGTTCTCTCAGATAGCCATGCAAGTAGGATTTGCCCTTGACTACGCCAAGCTTCTACAACAAGTAGATACCAAAGCAGATAAAGCTCAGGTATTTATCGAAATTACCCGTAACATTCGCCAATCGCTCAACGAAGAGGATGTCCTCAAAACGACGGTCGAAGAGGTTCGCAAAGCTCTGAGTACTGACCGAGTACTGGTTTATAGCTTTGATGCTAATTGGTCTGGAATTATAATTGCCGAATCAGTGGTTCCAGGTTATCCCAAAGTTTTGCGGTCTGAAATCCAAGACATCTGTTTCAGTCAGGGTTATGTAGAAAAGTATCAATCTGGTCGCGTTGTAGCCACAAACAACATTTACCAAGCCGATTTGGCTGATTGCCATATTAACTTACTCGAATCCTTTGCTGTCAAAGCAAATTTGGTCGCTCCTATTCTCAAAGATGAACAGCTATTTGGCTTATTAATTGCACATCAATGCTCCAGACCCCGTGATTGGCAACAATCTGAGATTGATTTATTTGCTCAGATAGCGATGCAAGTCGGGTTTGCTCTCGACCATGCAAGACTCCTGCAACGAATCGAGGCTGAGGGTGTGCAAAGTCAGTTGTTAGCAGATACTATCGGCAGTATTCGCCAATCACTCAACGAAGAGGATGTCCTCAAAACCACTGTGGAAGAGGTTCGCAAAACTCTGAGTACTGACCGAGTCATGGTTTATAGCTTTGATACTAATTGGTCTGGAACAGTGATTGCTGAATCAGTTGTTCTCACCTACCCAAAAGTTTTACGAGCTGAAATCCAAGACCCATGTTTCGGTCAAGGCTATGTAGAAGAGTATCGCTCTGGTCGCGTTCTGGCAATCAACAACATTTATGAAGCCGGTTTGGCTGACTGCCATATTAACTTACTCGAATCCTTTGCTGTCAAAGCAAATCTGGTCGCCCCCATTCTCAAAGATAAAGAGCTATTTGGCTTGTTAATTGCACATCAATGCTCCAAACCCCGCGATTGGCAACAAACTGAGATTGATTTATTTGGTCAGATAGCAATCCAGGTAGGGTTTGCTCTCGACCATGCAAGACTTTTGCAAAGAATCGAAGCAGAAAGGATGCGAAGTCAGTTACTAGTGGATATTATCCGCAGCATTCGCCAATCCCTCAAGGAAGAGGATATCATCAAAACTACTGTGGAAGAGGTTCGCAAAGCACTTAGTACTGACCGAGTGTTGGTTTATAGCTTTTACGCTAATTGGTTCGGAATTATAATTGCTGAATCAGTGGTTCCAGGTTATCCCAAAGTTTTGCGGTCTAAAATTCACGACCCTTGTTTTACTGAAGGTTATGTAGAAAAGTACCAATCTGGTCGCGTTGTCGCAATCAACAACATTTATGAGTCTAGTTTGGCTGATTGTCACATTAAACTGCTCGAATCTTTTGGTGTGAAAGCAAATTTAGTAGCACCAATTATTAAAGACGAGCAGCTATTTGGCTTGTTAATTGCACATCAGTGTTCTGAACCCCGCGATTGGCAACAATCTGAGATTGATTTATTTGCCCAGATAGCGATGCAAGTAGGATTTACTCTCGATCATGCTAGGCTCCTACAAGCGTATCAAACTGCTGAAGCTAACTGTGAGGAATAGTAGGGGCGCGCAGCTAGCTGTGCGCCCTTAATTGATATATGTATTTTTACGTTACGCTTAGTGTAACTTTTGACGAAGCTGCGAGGGCGATCGCTAATGGTAAAATTCGATGTTCCTGAATTTGAATCCTGGCGTGGAGTGTTTCTGCTGTATCATCCGGCAGTACTGGTACTGCGGCTTGCATTAATATTGGGCCGCTATCCATTTCTAAGCAAGCTATATGCACTGTACAACCAGTAATTTTTACCCCAGATGCCAAGGCTTGTTCTACAGCATGAATTCCTTTGAAACTAGGTAACAAACTAGGATGGATATTGATAATCTTCTCAGGAAAGGCATCAATGAAAACTGACGTTAATAGTCGCATCCACCCTGCCAAAATCACCCATTCTACATCGTAGTCCCGCAATGTCTGCACAATTTTTTCGTCAAACTCTTCTCGGTTTTGATAGTTGCGATGATTTAATAAAACAGTTTCTACACCTCTATTAGCTGCTCTGACGGCTGCTTTCGCCGAGGGGTTATTGTAAATTAAAACTTGAATTTGGGCATTTAGCCGCCCATCTTCGATAGCTTGGGCAACTACGTCAAAATTGCTGCCATTCCCAGAAGCCATAATTCCCAGCTTTAATGGGGCGAATTGTTGGCAATCATTGCTAATGTTGGGAGAAATTAAGCTCAGGGTAGAATCAAGGCAAAGAGTCATAACAGCTAGGAGGGTTAATTTATAGATGCCAAAAATATATACAAAAATATATACTAAGTCGTGGTTGGATAATGATACAGTAGCCGCGTGGATTTTTCTCGCACCAGCATTAATTTTGCTGGGTGTTTTTATCATTTGGCCGATTGCCTATTTGTTCTACCTCAGTTTCACTGCTGGTAGTTTCACTTTAAAAGGTATTTATTGGATAGGCTTAAAAAACTATTGGCGCTTGCTGCTCGACCCTGACTTCTTGCAAGTGGTGGGTAACACTTTTTATTTTACGATCGCCACCATCATTCCCAGTTTAGTTATCTCCTTGGGGTTAGCAGTACTATTAAACCGTTCCATTCCCTTGCGGGGCATCCTGCGGAGTGCCTATTTTCTACCTTCAATTATCTCACTTGTGGCAGCAGGTTTGGGGTTTCGCTGGCTGTTTCAGACATCAGGCCCAGTTAACGGACTTTTAGATTTTTTTGGCATTTCAGAAATATCCTGGCTAGGAGACACATTTTGGGCAATGCCAGTAATTATTTTAATGAGTATTTGGAAACAACTGGGTTTCAATATGGTAGTTTTTTTAGCAGGGTTGCAAGCAATTCCTCCCAGTCGTTATGAAGCAGCAGACTTAGATGGAGCAAATGCTTGGCAACAATTTTGGTATATTACTCTGCCCGGATTGCGCCCGACTGTGATATTTGCAGTCATTACTACCGCAATTTTTACATTGCGGAGTTTTGAGCAAGTTTTTGTGATGACTGGCGGTGGGCCACTAAATTCAACTAATCTGCTGGTTTACTACATTTACCAAGAGGCTTTTGGTCAATTTGATTTTGGTTATGCAGCAGCAGGAGCGACTGTATTATTAGCAGTGACGCTGGTACTAGTTTATTTGCAACTGCAAACTTGGGGAGAGGAGTAGAGGAGGCAGGGGGCAGGGGGCAGAAGGCAGGAGGAGGAGCAGGGAGGATTTTGGAAGTTGCTAAGATAATACCGCAAATGTGCAATGCCAAAAAATTTAGTGTATTGAATTAGAAACAGCTAGAGTTTTTACTTTTTATATAAGCTGCGATATTCCCAAGGATTTATAAATTGAGTATCGCTCCAAATGCCGAGCCGTTGCTCCTTAGCCTTAGCTTCGGCTTGTTGAACTAAATCTTTACTAGGACACTTGTTTAAATAAGGGCGATACACTTTTGCTAGACCTTCTTGCAACAATACCTGTTGTACAAAAGTGCCATTTTTTAAACGGACTTCGGCAATTTTGCGTCCATAGCGATCGCTATCGGTGATATTCAAAGTCACGCGATCGCCTCCTTGTTGCACCAGTTGTTGCACCCGTTCTTGAGCTTTTACACCCCAAGTAAATTGATTGCGATCGCTAGTACGTTTACTCTGCTTTTCTTTGTTTGTATGAGCTATTTCTGGCGCGTCTACACAAGCAAAGCGGACTGTCAGATTTTTGCCATCGGCATCTTTTACTACTAAAGTATCGCCATCACTGACTCGCTCAACTGGTTCTCCAGAATTCCCGATCAAGCGATCGCAGCCGAACAAACCCAAAATTATGATAGTTGCACAAAGCCAAAATCGCACTGGTTTAGTTAATTTCTCCATCCAAAATTACCAAATTATCTCTGTGGGATGATACTAACAAAATGCAAAGATATATTTGTTAACCGTTAACATACTGCCACAGGTAATTCAAAATTCAAAATTCAAAATGATAAGAACCTTTGGCGGCAACGAATAGAAAATGCGGATTAGTATAAGAATTGTAACCTTCCAATTGTCGGCGGGAATTTCTGATGAACTTCTTGACTAACCTTCTGCATCTAGCTGGTTCAAGTGTTTTTGCCTATTACTCTGCTGCTCAAATTCGTGATTCTAAAACCCGTCCCAACATCCTTGCTGGGTTTCAGTTGGCGGAATCTGGCTCTGTACCATTTTTATCTGCACTTAGCGATCGCGCCGCAGCCGAAGGCGATACATGGCTAGCCGAAAAACTAGCCAAACATGCATCAGATGAAACTAGGCATGGTAAAATTTTTGCCCACGCCTTACAACAGTTGAATAAACAAGTTATAGATTTCAAGGCTCAACCCCAAACTACATCTACAAAAAAATCACAACAGCGTAGTCCCTTTTTCGCAGCATTCTTTGAAGGCTACACCCAAGAACAGCTAAAACCTGCTGTTATTGACTGGGATGTGTTTATGGCTAGCACATATATTCTGGAGTTAGATGCTAGTAAAGACTTTGCGCGAATGGCGAAAGTATTACCTGACAACGAGCCAACCGCTCGTAACTTGAAGTTAGGAATGCTAAGTATTGCTCAAGATGAAACGGGACATGCTGCTTATCTCTACGAAGCGATGATGCGCCGGATGTCTGCAACTGAAGTGCAAAACCTCGTAGATATGTGGCGAACTCGCAAGGTGAATGCTTTGTTGGCAATGGTTGGCGGTATCCTTGAGCGTAACGGCGAAACGCGATCGCTAGTCCAAGATAGTGCGCCGTCGGAAATCGATTCTGAGTTGGTAGCTACGTAATTATAGATATTTTTAGTATCTAATCATGAACTACCCTTGGCTCAAAAAGCCTGGAGAGATTACCTTGTCTGGAAGACTCTACTTGATTGGATAGCTAGTTATCTAATTACAAAACAAGCGATGCCTACGGCGGTAAACTACGCACTTTGATGATTACTGTTACAGTAATCATCAAACATCTGCCTCTAGTTGACTGTGGAAGATAGCAAGTATCTACTGTATTGTCATATTCCCGCAGCTGCTACACTAGTTATGAAAGACCTAAAACAAGTAATAATCAGATAACTAGCGGTATATCCAGCAAACCTTCCTTCAGGTGATTCCTACAACAAAACTATGAAAGCTGAAGCAGAAAACCATTTCAGGCTGACTTGTGAAGTAGAAACTACCCTAAAAGTGATTGGCGGACGCTGGAAAGTTTTAATTATTAGAGAATTAATGACTGGTGTCAAACGCTTTGGTGAGTTGCAACGAGCTTTACCTGGAGTTACGCAAAAGATGCTAACCCAGCAACTCAGAGAAATGGAGGAAGATGGAATTATTCATCGAGAAGTTTATCCCCAAATTCCACCCAAAGTAGAATATTCACTGACACCTTTAGGAGAAACTTTGCAACCAATTCTCTATGCTATGCATGAATGGGCTGTGCAACATTTAGCTCAAACAAATCACCATTAATATTGATTATAGTGAATAAACAATAGACTTCTTGGCATTTATAGGGGAAAGGGTAAGGGGTAAAGGGGAAAGGGATGGAATTTCCTCTTATCCTTTAACATGAGTCCCTTTCCCCAACCGGAAAGCAAAAGTCACTTTTGCAAGAGGTCTAATAATTGCTAACTTAACTTTGATATATATGGTAGTTTATGGCTTTCGTAACTCACCATTTGAGGTTTTCGGTGCTTACGCTAATGCGGTAATACACCCAACACATCTTCTAATACCAATTCATATCATGTCCGGATAAATAGTTATGATTCTCACAGTCATTGCACCCCACCCCCAACCCCTCCCCGCTCTTCGGGAGGGGAGACAAAGCATAGCTTTGGCGGGGTGGGGTTCTTCGGGTTTAATAAGTAATCAAGCGGACATGATATCAATTAATGATTGCAACATATCCTTGGGTAAAAGACGCGATGAATCGCGTCTCTACAAATGGTCTATTTGTCGCATTCATTTTTCAAATTGGTATAATTATTTGCGTTTACTTCAATTAAATTTGCTAATTTTCAATTTTAGTGAGCAGATTTATCTATGGGGTTTTAAATTTTAAATTTTAAGTTTATTCATTGCTTTTTAAATATTCAATCGCTGCTTCTAATTTTGAAGGGTAACTTTCAGCAAACCTTTCAAACCAAAGTCCTTCAGACGAAAGTGGATCTACTTTGGCTAACCATTCTTTTGCTTGCACTTTCAAAGCCTCTAGTTGTTTGGCTTTGAGTTGTTCTTGTTGAATTCTTTCCTGTTCTAGTTCTTGGTGTCTTTTTAATTCAATAGCAGCATCCTCTTGGGCAAAATCAGCCTGAACTTCTGCCAAAAGCTTATCCATAAAAGATGCCGACTTGGGCAATGGTGGAATAAACGATTTGGCGGTGGCTGATTTTGATTGCGGTTGTGGTTGTACTTCTTTGTATTCAGTTTCGAGTTGAGCTAACAGCTTATCAAGGGAATCCATTTTTGCAATTCCTAAAAAATAGTATAGCTAGTCATTAATAGCATTGAGTAACACTTCCGATAGACTCAAATCTTCCATGTCTTCCATAGTAATGGTGTCACAAATATCAAACTTAGCACCAGCACTTTGGAGTTCATCATCTAAGACTTTGAGAAAGCGGGTAGCTTGTTGATCTGTGCCAACTTGAATAAAAGAAATAGCTAATTCTTCATCTCGATCGATGCGACGAGAAGCTTCAATAATCACCCTCATAACTGCTTTGCGATCGTCCGGCTCACCATCAGTAACTACTAAAATTGTTTCACCATTTGGCTTTGTTTGACCTGCTGCTTTGCGTTGCAGGTAATCATCAGTTGCATGTTTTAACACACCTGCTAAGTCAGTTGTACCAGAGGGATCGTTCTCTCGAAAAATTTGTGACACCTTGCTGGATGTGACATTTTCATATCGCTTGAATTTGCCAGAAAATACATAGATAGTAATGCCATCTGGGTCAAATTGCTCACATTTACTAGCTAAAGCTAAAGTTGATTCTTGGGCTGCAACCCATCTAGTTCTACCACCCTTTTGATCTTGGGTTGCCATACTACCGCTTTTGTCAATGATCAAGGTATAATCACGATTTTCTAGCATTATTCAATTCTCCAATTAAAAATTAATAGTTACTGGATACATTAGTCAGTTATGGCGTTCGTCAATACATCTACAAGACTCATTTCTTCTAAGTCGTCTAAAGTGACGGTATCGCAAATATCAAATTTAGCGCCAACACTTTGTAACTGGTCATCCAAGGCTTTGAGGAATTTAGTTGCTTGGGCATCTGAACCTACTTGAATAATCGAAATTGCTAATTCTTCATCACGTTCCATTTGGCGAGTAGCATGAATGATGACTTCAAACACAGCTTTGCGATCGTCTGGTTCGCCATCGGTGATAACTAAAATTGTCTCTCCGTTTGGCTTGGTTTTACCAGCTGCTTTGCGTTGAAAGTAGTTATTGAGGGCATCCTGGAGTACACCAGCTAAATTTGTTGTGCCAGCAGGGTCATTTTCAAGAAATATCTGGGCGACTTTGGCTGAGGTGACATCATCGTAGCGTTTAAATCTACCAGAAAACACGTAAACGGTGATGCCATCGGGGTCGAACTGTTCGGCCTTTCTGGCCAAAGCAAGAGTAGACTCTTGAGCAATTTCCCATCTACTTCTACCACCCACTTGGTCGGGTGTAGACATACTACCGCTTTTATCAATGATTAAGGTATAGTCGCGATCGCTCATCATAATCTTCCTTTGATTGTTACCCTGTGGTTCTAGTCTAATCTACGAATTTGACGATACCGCAAGCATTTTAAGGTTTTGTATCAATTGTGCTATTCACAAAAGCCACGCCATTGCTTATGCCAGTTGCGTAAGTCCTGAAGTTGATTGTGACCTAGTTCAACAGGAAGATTTTTGAAAAGGTCGAGTCCGATCGCACGAGGTTTGTAAGTTTCCAACTTGTTTAGTAAATCTGCAATTTCACCATCGGGTATAGGATATCCTCCGGCTTTAGCAATATAATCTTCATCAATGCCAATAATTACTACATGTTCATCAACAGGTTCGGGTGGACGCAGACGTAAAACTGTTACCCCAACACAAACACCCGTTGTGTATGGGATTTTAAACTTCTTCGAGTAGGATAAAAATTGTCCTTGAAGAAGTTCATAAATTTGGCATAAAACATATTGACAACTTGGGGAAAATTTGGGAGTATCAACCTACGGTAATTCGGTAGATTTTTAGTACTTTGTAAAATTTAAATATATCTAAAACCGTTACAGAGGAATGGTTTTTGTCGAGTGCAGTCGGTGGCTTGAATATGTTACCAGATGTAATCGCCTCAAGGCTGGAAACATTCTTCAAGTTTGCAGTGCTAAAGTCGCCTCACCCAGAAATAGCAATCGCCTCACCACTCACCAACATAGATTTTTCACAGGATATTCGGAGATAGAAACTAATAGACTTATCCGAAAATGGTAAATGTATACGGCAAAGGAATTTCAGCGATT